>JAZQQT010000117.1:0-4059 GCA_045629205.1 Eubacteriales bacterium | reverse complement strand
AATTCTTACTACCGCAAGTCTGTAGCGTAAACAAGGGAGGAGCCGTGTACCAGACCGGTACGCACGGTTCTGTGGGAGGTCGGCTGGCTAACTAATAGTCAGCCTCCTACCCGATTATATTGATGTTTTATGTTAAAGCAGATTTATTTTTGTTCCTGAAGTCTTTTCACGGTTCGTTTCTTTTTATAAAACAGAACTGACTTCGGAATCACTTCGAAGTCAGTTCTGAGTATGAAATTTTTATTCTGAGGAATGTTTTATTTCTTTGTTATTGCTTTATGATATTTTCTCTTTTTTTCTTATCGGCGTATCTTCTGATAGCTTTGCCTATTTCAAATACTGGCACTGTGAGAAGAGCCAATCCGATGGAAATAAGCAGTTCTCCGATCTGGAATGTTCCGGGTTCGATTCCGAATACATTAGATAGTCCGGGAATATAGATGGCTCCGAGAGTAAGAATGGTTGTAACACCGGCTGCTCCGAGAAGCCACCAGTTCGGATTTTTAAGCATATTTTTTGAGAAAAGAGATTCTCTGCGTGAACGCATGTTGATTGCGCACATCATTTCCGCAAAGTTTACTGTAAGGAAAGCCATTGCCATTGCGTTTGCTCTGGCGCTTGTTATAGCAGTGCTTGAATCAAAGAAAAGACCTTCAAAACTGCCCATTTCTATTCTGAAGCCTATTATATAAGCCGCGATTTCGATTATTGCAAGGAATATGCCCTGCCATACCATATCGACGCCGGCACCGTTTGAGAAGATACCGTCTTTTGAAGAACGTGGCTTTCTCTTCATCAGGTCGCCTTCGGCTTTTTCCATACCCAACGCAAGACCGGGGAGAGAGTCCGTTACCATATTTATCCAAAGCAGATGGACTGCGTCGAGGATATTGAAATGCATTATCGATGCAAAGAAGATAATAAGAACTTCCGAAAGATTTGTTGACAACTGGAACTGAAGAACTTTACATACGTTGTCGTAGATTTTACGTCCTTCTTCAACTGCGTTTACGATTGTCGCAAAGTTGTCGTCTGCGAGAACCATATCTGCAACGCCTTTTGTAACGTCTGTTCCTGTAATACCCATTCCGATACCGATATCGGATGCTTTTATTGACGGAGCGTCGTTAACGCCGTCTCCGGTCATCGCGGTTACTTTGCCGAGTGTTTTCCATGTTTTAACGATTCTTGTTTTATGTTCGGGCTGAACACGTGCGTAAACCGAATATTTCGGCACGATTTCAAGCAGCTCTTCATCGGAATATTTGTCAAGCTCAGCGCCGACCGTAGCTTCATAGCTTTCATGAATGATTCCGAGATCCTTGCCGATTGCTACTGCCGTATCCTTGTGGTCTCCGGTTATCATTATCGGTCTGATACCGGCAAGTCTGCATTTTTCAATGGCGTCATATACTTCGGGTCTGCAAGGATCGATCATTCCGGTTACGCCTATGAAAATCAGATCGTTTTCTAAATACTCGGCGTCGCAGTTTTCGGGCATGGTGTCATATTCTTTGTATGCTGCGCAGAGAACTCTCAGAGCTCTGTCTGCAAATGCTTTGTTTGTGCGTTCGATTTCGTCCTTGAAATCGTCTGTCAGACTGCAAACCTGTCCGTCACGGAGATATCCTGTGCATTTTGCAAGCATAACGTCAACGGCGCCTTTTGTATACTGAATGAATTTGTCTCCTGCCTTATGGACTGTCGACATCATTTTTCTGTTTGAGTCAAAAGGTGCTTCGCCGACACGCGGAGTTTCTGCTTCCATATCGGATTTCGGAAGACCGTTGGCAAATGCATAGTTTACAAGCGCACATTCGGTAGGCTCGCCTGTGGCTTCTTTTTCTCCTTTTTTGATTTCGGCATCGGAACAAAGAGCCATTGCTTTTGCAAGAAGAAGTTTATCGGAGGTGAACTCGTCAACGACCGTCATTTTGTTTTGAGTGAGCGTTCCCGTTTTGTCTGAACAGATGATCTGTGTGCACCCGAGAGTTTCAACGGCTGTGAGTTTTCTTATAAGCGCCTGGCGCTTTGCCATTGCGGTAACGCCGATGGATAATACTATCGTAACAACTGCCGGAAGTCCTTCGGGAATTGCGGCAACAGCAAGGGCAATAGCCGAGATAAATGTTGAAAGTGAAATGTTGCCCAAAAGCGCAATCGAGAAAGGTTCTTCCGAAAGAACGAGCGATTCAACTATACCTACGATAAATACCACGCCGCAAATGATCAAAACGAGCTTTGTAAGGAATTTCGAGAGTTCCGCCATTTTTTTCTGCAGCGGAGTCTGTTCCTTTTCCGCTTCCGAAAGGGCGTCTGCTATTTTGCCCATCTCGGTGTCCATACCAGTTGCGGTAACAACGGCTTTTCCTCTTCCGTAAACGATTGTCGATCCGCTGTAGGTCATGTTTTTTCTGTCACCGAGAGGAACGTCGTCATTAGAGTTTCTCCAGAAGATCGTGTCTATTTGCTTCATTACCGGGACTGATTCTCCCGTAAGAGCGGCTTCTTCTGCCTTGAGAGAATGACATTCGATTATTCTGCAGTCTGCGGGAACAGCGTCTCCGGCTTCGAGAACAACGATATCACCCACAACGATATCTTCGCTTTTGATAATCTGCAAAGTTCCGTCACGGATAACT
The DNA here is from genome assembly GCA_045629205.1 of Eubacteriales bacterium. Lineage (GTDB taxonomy): Bacteria > Bacillota > Clostridia > Oscillospirales > UBA644 > JAZQLP01. The sequence goes on along the minus strand of JAZQQT010000117.1, from coordinate 1,417 downwards.
TTTGATGTGGCAGCAGTCATCTGCATAAGAGCGTCCATCGCGGCTTCGGATTTGCTTTCCTGAACCAGGCTCATTACTGAATTGATTATGACAACTACGAGGATAACGAATACGTCTGCAAAATCTCCGAAAGTAGGGGATCCTTTTGCTTCGATAACAGTCACAACAGCCTGAACGATTGCTGCTGCTATCAACATAATGATCATCGGGTCTGCAAGAGAAGCAAAAAACTTTTTGATAAGAGGCTCTTTTTTTGCTTCGTCAAGCTTGTTTTTTCCGTTCTGCGCAAGTCTTTTTTGCGCTTCATCGGTCGAAAGACCGTTTTCGGCAACGTTAAGTTCCGACATTACTTGTTGAACGTCTTCAAAATAGTGTTTCATTGCGGCTCCTTTTGAATTTTATAGCAAAAAAAAACATAGCATTCACTGCTATGCACGAATACGGGATTAATCCTGAGACTCCGTGCTTGCACACTGAGTCTTATCGTTTGGAATTGTTTCCAAAGGCCATACCAGTCGTTCGACAGTTTGTTGATATGGACCGCACGATGCCGATTACTCCCTCATTGATTAAATAATACCATATTAAATACATAATGTCAAGGTGTTTTCGGATAAAATAAAATGTTTTCGTTCGGGGAATAAGCATATAATGTAAATATTTATCGAACTTTTTTGTTTTGATATTGCGTATATCCTGAATTATTGATATAATACACAAGCCTTTACCGTGCTTGTGTGGAGCGGCGAGGGATTTTTTGACCTAAACGGACGGCATGGCATTCGGTCAGATGCCTTAAAGTGTCGTACTATACAGGAGGAAATTATGAAGGAAGGTATTCATCCCGAGTATAAGGAAACCGTAATCAAATGTGTTTGCGGTAACGAAATACCTACACGTTCCACAAAGCAGAATATCCACGTTGAAATCTGCTCAAAGTGCCATCCTTTCTTTACCGGTAAACAGAAGCTTACCGATAATGCAGGCGGTCGTGTAGACAGATTCAAGAAAAAATACAATCTTAAATAAGTTTATTTTTCTTTTATCTGAAAGGCTCCCATTTTGGGAGCCTTTTTTATCTTTTAAGCAAAAAAACGGGAGATTTTTTCTTTTTTTTCCGTCTAATAGGTGAAAGGTCTGAAAATACCTTTCGGAAAGGAGTCATTTAATGGATAACGGTGTAAGTAGCTACCGCCGTTTTCTTGATGGTGATGACAACGGTCTTGCCGAAATAATAAAGATTTATAATATGTTTGCATAAATCTCGGAATTGCAGGCTCCCTTTGGGGCACCCTCCGTAAGGAAGGTGCCCCGAGGGTGGTCTTTGTATCTGAATTATATATTGTTGGATGAAGCGGTGCGACCTGTTCGGTTGTGCCGTTTTCGCTTATTACTCACTTTTTCAAAGTGCGTAACC
>JAZQQT010000116.1:0-10387 GCA_045629205.1 Eubacteriales bacterium | reverse complement strand
GAGAAAGCCCGCGCCTTGAGACGCGGGTCAGTACCATGGGCTTATAGCCCTTGTGCAAACCACCCGTTTGACGGGTGGTTGTGATTTTTGTTACGGTTATTTTGTTTTTCAACGAATTCGGCTAATTTCTGCGGGATGTCTATATGCTGCGGGCAAACTTCCGTGCAGGCACCGCACGAAATACATTCCTGCGGATATTTCAGTCCCTTGCGCTCGACACGCCACTTGATTCCGCCGAGTGCGTTTTCCTTGTTGCCGTAAAGAGCAAGGTCATTGGCTGCGGAAAAGGTAGCGGAAATGGCAATGTCCATCGGACAGACTTTTGCGCAGTATTCGCATGAAGTGCAGGGAATCAGAGGCGTTTTTCTGAGAATTTCCTGCGCTTCGGAGATTATATCTTTTTCGTTTGACGTAAGACCGTTGAAATTTTCCATATAAGTGACGTTGTCAAGTGTCTGGTCCATACTGCTCATACCCGAAAGAACGGTCACCACCCCTTTTAGGTCGGCTGCGAATCTGACAGCCCACGATGCGGGAGACATTGCCGGTTCCGATGTTTTGAAAAGATTTGTGATTGCCGGCAGGGGATTTGCAAGACGGCCGCCCTTGACAGGCTCCATAACGATAACGGGTTTGCCATGTCTGAGCGCCGTTTCGTAGCATTTACGTGACTGTATCGAATCACTGTCCCAGTCAGCATAGTTTATCTGCAACTGGACAAATTCGGCTTCGGGATGGTTGGTGAGAATTTTGTCGAGTTCTTCGGCTGTTGAGTGGAAAGAAAATCCGATATGTTTTATGAGACCTTCTTTTTTCTTTTGGGAAACGAAATCCCAAAGACCGTATTCTTCGGCGATTTCGGTGCGGTTGCCGCCGAGATTGTGAAGAAGATAAAAATCAAAATATCCGGCCCCTGTTCTTTCAAGCGATGTTGTGAACTGCGCCATGGCATCCTCTTTTGTCGCACAGTTTACCCATGATGCAAGTTTTGTTGCAAGGAAGTATTTATCACGGGGATATCTGTCTACGAGTATTTTTTTGACCGCTTCTTCACTTCCGTCATATACAAAAGCAGTGTCAAAATAATTAAAACCATGATTGATGAATTCGTCTACCATTTTTTTTGATGTTTCAAGGTCAATTATTCCGTCCTGTTTGGGAAGACGCATCATTCCAAAACCGAGTTTGCCGATTTTTTCTTTAAAAACTTCCATCTCATTTCTCCCGTAAATTATTTTCGGTTGATTATAACATAACATTATAAACAAGTCAATTAAAAATTATGCTCCGATAATCGGCTTTTATGTTGACTATATTATCTGATTTTGTTATAATGATATCTGTGAAGACTGTATCATTTTGGAGGGAGTCGGTTATATGAGAAAAACTAAAATAATATGCACGATAGGACCTGCATGCGCGAACGAGGAAACCATTGAACAAATGATTCTTGCAGGGATGAATGTTGCGCGTCTTAATTTTTCGCACGGAACTCACGAGGGGCATCTCGAATATATCAATATCATTAAAAAGGTCCGTGACAAGCTGAACCTTCCCGTGGCGATTATGCTTGATACAAAAGGGCCTGAATACCGTATAAAAAAATTTGAAAATGAAAAAGTCATTCTTAAAACAGGAGACGATTTCACCTTTACGACAGATGACGTTATCGGTAATCAGTCGTGCGTTTCCGTAAACTATGAGGCACTTGCCGATGAGCTTGAGCCCGGTGACAGAATCCTTCTTAATAACGGCTTGCTTGAATTTACGGTCAAAAATATAGAAGGTCACAATATCAACTGCGTAGTTAATGCAGGCGGAGAGCTTTCCAATCGTAAAAGTATGAGTTTCCCCGGCAAAGTTCTTAAACAGACATTTCTGAGCGAACAGGATAAAAGTGATATTCTTTTCGGAATAGAAAACGGAATCGATTTTATTGCCTGCTCTTTTGTTTCCGTCAGACAGGATCTCATTGATATCAAGAACTTTCTGTCGGAGCACGGCGGGGACGGAATAAGTCTTATTGCAAAGATAGAAAATCGTTCCGGTATTGATAATATAGAAGAGATTTGCAAGGAATGCGACGGGATTATGATAGGCAGAGGAGACCTCGGCGTTGAAATACCGTTTGAGGAATTGCCGGCCATTCAAAAGCAGATAATTACCGAATGCCGCTTGCTTGGGAAACGGGTAATAACGGCGACTGAAATGCTTGAGTCTATGATTCACGAAAAACGTCCTACCAGAGCTGAGATTTCCGACGTTGCAAACGCTGTTTACGACGGAACGAGCGCCATTATGCTTTCTGCCGAAACAGCCAGCGGTCAATATCCCGTTTTAACGGTTGAAACTATGGCCAGAATTGCCAAAAAAACGGAAGAAAGCATAGATTACAGAACTCATTTTTCGGCATCTGATTTTAAAATCCGCAATTCCATGGATGCAATTTCACATGCGGCCTGCAGTCTTTCAAATGACCTTAACGCTCAGGCTATAGTTGTTTGCTCTCTTTCGGGAAAAACCGCGAGAATGGTTTCACGTTTCCGTTCTCCGATAGATATTATGGCTCTCTGCGTGGATAAAAGAGTTTATCGTCAACTTGCTCTTTCGTGGGGTGTAACACCTGCTATGTGCGAGATTTATCCGTCCGTTGACGTGTTGTTCTATACGGCGAAAAAACTCACAAAAGAAAAATTCGGTCTTAACAGCGGTGATAAAATCGTTATTACCGGAGGAACCACAAACGGAACTTCGGGAAATACCGACCTGATAAAAGTTGAAACTATATAACGGAGTATAATATTGAATATCTCATTTGTCAAAATACGAAAGGCAATGTTCGGAAAAATCAAAGAAGCTGCTATATCGGTTCTCCCGATTATGGCAATTGTTCTTCTGATATCGTTGACCCCGATAGTCGATATGTCCGGAACGGAAATAATTGTTTTTTGTGTTTCAACGTTGTTGCTTATATTGGGCATTGCCTTATTTAATCTCGGCGCGGATCTTTCCATGACCCCGATGGGCGAACAAATCGGCGGAGGACTTGCAAAGACCGGTAAGGTCAAGCTTCTTTATTCCGTTTGTTTTCTTATGGGTATGTTGATTACCGTAGCCGAACCCGATTTGTCGGTGTTGGCAGGACAGGTCAGTGCTGTTATGAACGGGACGGTTCTGATATTCGCTGTCGGTTTCGGAGTCGGACTTTTTCTGTTGCTTGCCGTTTTAAGAGTTATATATACCCGTCCTCTTTCCGCAATGCTGATGTTCTTTTATATGCTGATGTTTGCCCTTGCCGCGCTCCTTATTGAGTTTGGCGGAGGCGCTCTGTTACCGCTTGCATTTGATTCCGGCGGAGTAACGACCGGTCCGGTTACCGTTCCTTTTATTATGTCACTGGGTATAGGTATTGCGGCAACTGTCGGCGGAAAACACGCGGATGAAAACAGTTTCGGTATAGTGGCTCTTTGTTCTGTCGGACCTATTGTCGCGGTTCTTGCGCTTTCTCTTTTTTCTTCAGGTGAAATTCATTACGAAATACCTGATTATGCCATGGCGGAAAATATAGGTTCTGCGCTGATTGATGTGCTGCTTGCAAAACTTGCCGATGTTTCAAAGGCGTTGGGGCTTATTGTTATTGTATTCCTTGTTCTGCAGTTTACTCTTCTTAAATTGCCGAAGAAAAAACTAATCCAGATGGGATTCGGCATTCTGTATACTTTTATAGGACTTGTTATATTCCTTTCCGCAGTCGAAATAGGATATATGCCGATAGGCTTTAAACTCGGAACACAGATAGCCGAAGCAAATCCCGTTTTGATGGTGGGCTTCAGTTTCGTTATCGGCATGGTCGTTGTTCTCGCAGAACCTGCGATACATGTTCTTAATTCTCAGGTTGAATCCGTTACCGGCGGAACCGTTACAAAATCATCCATGATGATCGCTCTGTCGGTCGGTGTCGGTTTATCGATAGGTCTTTCGGCAATCAGAATCATTTTCGGATTCTCGGTTTTGTATTATCTTATCCCCGGTTACCTGATTTCTCTCGGACTTTCTTTCTTCGTTCCGAGGATGTATACGGCAATCGCGTTCGACTCGGGCGGAGTGGCAAGCGGACCGCTTACATCGAGTTTTATTCTTCCGTTCATGATAGGCATTTGTTATGCGCTTAACGGGGAAGAAAGTATTCTTTCCGGCGCATTCGGCGTTGTTGCCATGGTTGCGATGATTCCTTTGATTACTATTCAGTTGTTGGGCTTCAGAGCAATTTTTTCGACAAATATGCGTTCTCGCATGGAAATGAAACGTATTTTCTCTGCTGATGATGCTCAGATAATATATTTTGAGCCGAAAGGAGACTGACATGCCGGATAAAAAAGAGAAAAATCCTTATGAATTGTCAACGGGGCGCCTTGAGCTTATTATCACGATTGTAAACCGTAAAAGAGCGTATTATTATCTTGATTTTATTCAGTCTTTCGAAGCCAATCTTCAGTGTTCGCTCTTATGTGAGGGAACTGCAAGAGCGGAAGTTCTTGATATGGTCGGGCTTTCCGACAATAAAAATGTAATTATTTTCAGTATTGTCCGTGAGGACAGAACAAAGGAAATACTGGCGGCACTCGAAAAAAAATTCAAAACGATACGGTCCGGAAAAGGAGTTGCCTTCAGCGTATCGCTTTCGAGCATGATCGGCGTATCGGTTTATTCCTTCCTCGCAAATAAACAGCCGGGCGGAGTGCTCGGCACACCCGCAAAGGAGAATTGAAATGACTGAGTATGAAATGATATTTTGTATAGTAAACGCAGGCTTTGCCGATAACGTAATGGATGCTGCCCGTCGCGCAGGAGCAAGGGGAGGGACCATAATGCATGCGAGAGGGACGGCAAGTAAGGAGGCAGAAGAGAGATTTCATCTGACTATTTCTCCCGAAAAAGATATGGTTATGATTGTCGTTCCTGTTTCGATAAAAGATAACGTTCTTAAAGCTCTTTACGATGATGTCGGGCTTGGCAGCGCCGGACAGGGGATCGCTTTTTCGGTTCCCGTTAACGATGCCGTCGGACTTCACGGATAATTGACTGAATTTTATGATAAAAATAACTCCCGCGGATTTTTTCCACGGGAGTTATTGTATATTGACGGTTATTGATTATTTAACCATGCTGGCAACTTCTTCAGCAAAGTTGTCGACTCTCTTTTCGATACCTTCGCCTTTTTCAAAACGAATCATATCGGTAATCTGAATGTCGCCGCCGAGCTCTTTTGCCGTATTGGCAATATATTTGCCGATTGTAACGGTTTCATCCATAAAGAATGACTGTTCGGTGAGGCAGTTCTGTTCGTAATACTTGCCCATTTTTCCGTCGATAATCTTTGTAAGAACAGCTTCGGGTTTGTTTGCGTTCTTGGGATCGTTCTTCATCTGAACAAGCATAATGTCTTTTTCACTTGCGAGAACGGATTCGGGAACGGATTCTTTGTTGAGATAAGACGGGTTGAGAGCTGCTACCTGCATGCAGATGTTTTTGCCGAAAGCAGCGAATTCGGGTTTTGCAGCGATTTCATCGGATGTTTTGTAAACGGTGATAACGCCTATTTTTCCGTTACCGTGGTTGTATGTTGCAACTGCGCCGGTAGCACGTGCAAATCTTCTGACAGTGATGTTTTCACGGATAACCATAACGAGGTCCTGTCTGACTTCTTCTACGGTTTTGCCGTCCTGGAGAATGAGACCGTTGAGTTCTTCAACATCTTTCGGGTTCTTTTCGGCAACAAGAGCTGCAACTGCGGCTGCAAATGCCTGGAATTTTTCGTTTTTGCCGACAAAGTCGGTTTCGGCGTTAACTTCGCAGAGAACTGCTACGCCGTTTTTGTTATAGATAGCGATAGTTCCTTCAGCGGCGATTCTGCCTGCTTTTTTAGCAACTGTCGCAAGACCTTTTTCTCTGAGTATAACGATTGCTTTTTCTACATCGCCTTCTGCTTCAACGAGAGCGCGTTTGCAATCCATCATGCCGACGCCGGTTCTTTCTCTGAGCGCCTGAACGTCTTTAGCTGTGATCTGAGCCATTGTTATATCCTCCGTTTATAATTATTCTGCTGCGGGTTCTGTAGCTGCTTCGGTAATAACTTCAGCGATTTCTTCTGCGGGAAGACCTGTTTCGTCTTCTGCGGGAGCGGCTACATCCTGTTCGCCCTGTCTTGCTTCGATAACTGCGTTAGCCATCGTTGCGGAGATAAGTTTGACGGCACGGATAGCATCGTCGTTGCCGGGGATAACGTAATCTATTTCATCGGGGTCACAGTTGGTATCAACGATAGCAACGATAGGAATATTGAGCTTTCTTGCTTCTGCAACTGCGTTGTGTTCTCTGTGCGGGTCAACAACAAAGAGTGCTGAAGGAAGTTTTTTCATATCCTTGATACCGCCGAGATATTTTTCGAGTTTTTCGATTTCAAGAGATAATTTAGCGGTTTCTTTTTTTGTAAGAAGATCGAATGTTCCGTCTTCCTGCATCTTTTTGAGTTGTTCAAGTCTTGCTATTCTCTTTTTGATGGTTTCGAAGTTGGTAAGCATACCGCCGAGCCATCTGGAGTTGACATAGAACATTCCGACTCTTTCTGCCTCTTCCTTAATAGCATCGGCAGCCTGTTTCTTTGTGCCTACAAAAAGAATGGTTCCGTCGTTTTCGGCGATTTCACGAACAAACATATAAGCTTCTTCGACTTTTTTGATAGTCTTCTGAAGGTCGATGATGTGAATATCGTTTCTTGCGGTAAAGATGTACTCGTTCATCTTGGGGTTCCATCTTCTGGTCTGATGTCCGAAATGGACACCTGCTTCGAGCAGCTGTTTCATAGAAATTACAGCCATTGTTTTTTCCTCCTCGGTTAATTCCTCCACTTCCGTTCCGACTACGGACCCTGCGGTCCGCACCGATGCCGCAACTTGCTGAAGTGTGTGAATTGATAAAAATTTTATTACCTGCTTTTTTCGGCAGGCTTTGGTATTATATTATAATAAATATATAATTGCAAGCATATGTTTGCGAAAAGCTGTAAAGTTCGTTTATTGTTCAAAAAAACCGCCCCCGTTTCAGAGGGCGGACGTTTGTTGATTTGTCAGTCGGTCTGCGGAACCTTGTATCTTGACGTGTCCATATAATATTTGATTATTGTATCCGGAGACGGTAAATCGTCAGGAAGAATCATACCCTTTTCAGATGCAAGAATTGTTGCCTGTTCCGTTTCCGAAAGAAGAGAGAAGGTATAATAATGATTGATGCCTTCGGTTGCGTGGGCAGAACAGATACAGTTTGCGTATCTCTTTTTTGATTCCGTATTCAGCGTGGGGTATTCACCTTCCGGAACCATATATGTATAAACAGGCCATTTTTGGTCGTTATACAGTATTGTTGATGCGGAAAGCGGGGGACAAACATACTGTGCGTCTTTTGTTTTTATAACCGCATTCGGATAGGATCTGTTGCTGTCGATGTAAACTTTAAGTTCTACGTCAGTGCAGTTCTGACACGCAATCTGCCCGGTTTCTTTGCATACATACAGATAATGGTGCATGGTGCAATATTCCGTCGGCGTGGTTCCCGATTTATAAACACCGGTTTTTGAACGGCTTGAACGCTGGTCATGGCGGCAGGCATCTGTGGGAAGTTTTCCGCTTACGGAGCAGTATTTTTCTGTTTCGATTCCATCCGGGACCGGGAATTCCGCTGCGGAAGTCCCGCCGGAATTACGGTAGGCTTCTTCAATTTGTGTCATTACAGCTTGCCACATAACGATGTGGTGGGCATTATCGTTTGTGTTTGGTGTATCGTAACCCCACCATACGCCTGCAAGGAAGTTTGTTGTATAACCGATAAACCATCTGTCTTTATATGAGGTTGTGGTGCCGGATTTTCCCGCGGTTGCAACTCCTTCGATTTCGGCGTCGGCGGCGCTTCCTTTGAGATCGTCGAGAATATTGGTCATTATATATGCGGTTTGAGGAGTAAAGACAACGCGCTTATCTATTTCGTTTTCGTAAAGCACTTTGCCGTCATATGTTTCCACACGTGTTACACAACGCGGAGAAGAATAAATACCGTCATTGATAAATACCGTATAAGCAGCGGTGAGCTCCTGTAACGTGACACCGTAAGTGAGAGCGCCGACAGATAACGGAGCAAGGTCTTTGTCCTGTGCGACCAGATTTTTAAGCCCGAGCATGGTTTTTGCAAAATTATACGATGTGCTTACTCCTATCATGGAAAGAACTTTTACGGACGTTGTGTTGTATGAGTTTGATAATGCGTTTTTAACATCAATATATCCGCTGTATTCTCCGGAATAGTTTGACGGCCATCCCGCGTAGGTAAACTTGATTTCGGTGCCGTCAACCGGACTTATATAGTAATTCTGACCGGCAAGAAGCCGTATCGGAGTTGCGTTGATCTGCAGCGGAGATTCGTCGATCGCCGTTGCGGCGGTGATTATATCGTTTTCTATGGCATATCCGTAGACCGTTATGGGCTTGATAGCCGAACCGGGTTGACGGACAGTCTGTGTCGCACGGTTAAGAACTCTGTTTTTGTCTTTTACTCCTCGGCCGCCGATTACCGCAAGAACATTGCCGGTATACGGGTCAAGAAGCTCAAATGCAATTTCCGGTTGTTCTTCTTCGGGATCGTCTCCGACGATAATGTAATTGTCTTCATTATAGAAATAGTTTTCGCAGATATCCTGATATTCCTTGACCATTGCGGTGTAAATACGCAGACCGTCGGTATAAATCATATTGACTGCCTGTGTGGATGAATATCCGAATTTATTCATCAAAGTCGTTTTGACTTCTTCGAAAACCATATCCGAATACCATGACATGACAGATGCTGAACTTGAGGATGACGTTCTGTCACGAAGAACGAGATCTTCCTTACTGCATGAATTGAATTCTTCTTCCGAAATCTTACCCTGTTCATACATCAAATACAGAACTGTCTGACGGCGGGTCTTGTTTTCTTCCGGATTTTTATAAGGTTCAAGGTATGCAGGGGATTTCGTGATACCGATTATAGATGCGGCTTCAGTGAGCGTAAGATCTTTTACTTCTTTGTCAAAATAATATTTTGCCGCGGAATAAATACCGTTCTGATTGTTTCCGAAATTGACCGCATTAAGATAATATTCTATGATTTGCTCTTTGGAGTATTTGCGTTCCACATAAAGAGCGCGGAGCATTTCTTTTATTTTACGTGTGGGACTCTGGTCGCGATCGCCCGAAATATTCTTTACGAGCTGCTGTGTCAAAGTTGACCCTCCGGCAAGGTTACTTGTGCTTTTGTGTGTTAATTTCGCAAAGACGTATGAGGCAGTTGCTTTTGCCGTGGTAATAATATCGACACCGTTGTGTTCGTAAAAACGTTTGTCTTCTACGGCTATTACCGCTTCCAAAAGACATTTCGGCATTTCGTCGTAGCTTACCCAAACTCTGTTTTGATCGTTATAGAGCTCTTCGTATGCGACATAGCCGCCCGTTTCGAGGCTGTTTACATATATCATCGACGTGTAATCAAGCTCCAGATTGGCAAGCTTTTCGTCAAGCGACGCATCGGTGAACGAATATACTACGGTTGCTGCTACTGCGCAGACAACGACTCCGATGGCTCCGAACGTAAGGACAAAGAAGAATATGAGCGATAGGAAACCGCACAGAATCCTGACTATCAGAGGACGTTTTTTGCGATATTTTTCGGGATTTCTTTTCCATAACGGAATGAAAGCTTTTTTCTTCGGTGATGATTCGTCTTCGTCGTCCTCATCTTCGTTTATATCATCCGGTTTACCGACGGCATCCTGCTGCTCAAAGGCAATGTCCGGAGTGGGTTCTTCCCGTAACGCGTGCTTGGGTTCGTTTTCCTGATTGTTCGGAACTTCATCTGCGTTGATATCGGCATTTTCCGGTTCCGACCGGCCTGTAACACTTAAATCGACGGCAAATGTTCCGTCCGGACCGTCTGTTATTTCTTCGTCGGCAGGCAGAACTATTTCGGGGTGAACATCAACGTTTTCTTCTTCAATGGGATAAACGACGGCATTCTTTTCCGCTTCTTTTGTTTCCTGTTCTGTTTTTTTGTGTTTATCAGGTTGTCTCAATTATGCCCTCCGTATAGAATATGCAAGTCAGTAAAATGAAAAAAATGTATTTGAGGTGAGATGGATATCTTTCCACAAATACATTATATCATAACTTTCTTTATTTGTAAATAAGAGTGATTTATTTTCAAAATTACGGACGTTCCTCGACAGACATATTGTCGTCTCCGTCATATTTATAGTAACCGCCTATGAGAACGCCTTTGTTCCCGCCGTGGTGACCAACCCAGG
>JAZQQT010000115.1:0-3216 GCA_045629205.1 Eubacteriales bacterium | reverse complement strand
AAAAAATAAAAAAGTCAAGTTAACGTTGCAGAAAATGAAAAAAATGCAATTTTCGCGACCTTAAAGATGTTTTGAGTGAGTTTTCAGTTTTCGGAAAAATGCGGAAATAATACGATAGCCGAGTTTTCGGTTTTTTTTTTTCACTGCACATTTATTTGAGCAGAACATTTCCATATTGACTTTTTGAAACAGAAGTATATAATAAAGATGTTTCATTGCAGAGAAAAAGAACCTTGCGATTTAGATGAAAGATTTAACAGGGTAAAATAATCTCACAAATTTGATATTTTTTTGAATATCCATAATTTTGTCAGGTTCCGCTTGACAGATTCATAAGGAATGCATATAATAATATTGACAGAGCCCACCACGCATAAGGCAGAAATGTACTGCGGACCACGGTGGGACTTTTTTATTATAAGGATTCTATATGGCAGATTTAAAAAATGCACTTTCTTATGAACAACAAATAGAACGGTTAAAGACGGTTCATAATCTTATCATAGAAGACGTTGATGAGGCATTTGATATTTTAAAGTCGATTAATTATTATAGGTTAAGTGCTTATGGAATCGGGTTAAAAAAGAATGGTGATTCGGAAGAATATAAAGACGGTATTTCGCTGAATGTTTTATATCGACTTTATTCCTTTGACAGTTCATTGAAAAACCACTTGGCTCAGACAATCGAACAGATTGAAATTAAATTACGAACACAAATTTCATACTGCATCGCATTAAAATACGGAAGCGAAGGCTATATTGATAATTCTAATTTTATACAAAAAACCGTTAAAGACGGAACGGACATTCATGCAAATATCATAAACGGCTTTAAAACAGAGTGTCAGCGGCAAAAAAATACGCCTATGGTAAAGCATCATATTGAAAAATATGAAGGTCATTTTCCTGTATGGGCAGCGGTAGAATTATTCTCCTTTGGGAATCTGTCATCATTATATGATATAATGAAACCGGATGATCGCCAATCTATAGCTGATTTATACAATACGGAAGCCGATTATTTAAGTAGTTGGATTTTATCCTTAGTTGAAGTCAGAAATATTTGTGCTCATTATAGCAGACTTTACAATATGCCATTAAAACAGACTCCGTTTTTATATACAGAACACAAAAAATACAGACATAAAATAAATAAGGTTTTTCCTGTTATACTTGTAATAAAAAGGATGTTGAACGGAAACAAGTGGTGGGATGATTTCTTTCGAAAAATCCGGAATACTTTTCAAGAGTATTCTGATGTTGTAAATCTTGCATTTATTGGATTTCCAAAAGATTGGGAAATAGTTTTGTCAGATACTCAGTTCAATCTTGTAAAAAAAGAGAATTTACAAGACTAATGTTGCGATAATTAGTTAAGTGGCAGAGGCGGCGCTGCCGCAAAGAGGGGCGTGCAGCAGAGCTGCAAAGAGATGATAAATAATTGCAAATGGCAAATTTCAAATTAAGGAAAGCGGAAAGGTTCAAAATGAGCCTTTCCGCTAAATAATTATAAAAAGTTTTCAGTTTTCAGAATTTCGGATAAAACTCTGCACCATAGAATTGTTTAGCGGAAAAGTCGCGTTTCGCGGCTTTCCGCTTTCGTCAACTTTGTGCAAAGCACAAAACATCACTGTGAGCAGAGCGAACAACATCACAAGCCGAAGGCGGCATCACTTTTGAGGCGAAGCCGAAAAACATCACTTTCATTCTCTTCCGCTCATTCGCTCTATTACCATATTCTGCCAGTCGCGGTCGAGTGTGGCAAAGCGGGCGTTCCAGCCGGAGACACGGACCGAAAGGGTCTGATAGTTCTCGGGGTGGCGCTGGGCTTCGCGCAGGAGTTCGGCGCTCGCGACGTCTGGCTGGAGGAAGTAGCCGCCGAGCTCGAGAAAGCCGTTTATAAGCGAGACAAGTCCGTTCAGCCCTTCTTCTCCCTTGAGGTCGCTTACCGTGAGAGGCAGGTCGAGAGCGGCGCCGGTGACTGTTTCGCGGAGGTCGGCATAGCAGTATGATTTTATGACCGAGGTCGCGCCGGAGCAGTCGGTTCCGGGGGTGGGCGATGTGTTGCCGGCAAGGATTTCGTATGCCTTTTTGCCGTAGGGTGTGGCAAGGTGGCGGTGCGCCCATTCTATCTGCCGCCCGAAGGTGCTTATTCCGATGGGGAGTCGGATGGGGTTTTTATCGTAGCCGAGGCATATTTCGGAAAAATCGTGAACCACGCGGCGGTATATTCCGTCGACTTCGGGGTTTGCGTTGCCGAAATATTTATATTTGTTCATAGCGTATTGCCGCAGAGCCTCATGGCCCTCCCAGTTATTGCGGAGGATTTCAAAAAGCTCGGCGAGAGTTACGCGCTTGTCGTCGAAAACAAGTTTTTTGATTGCGTAAAGGGTGTTTACAACGTCGGCAATACCGCCGATATGGGGCGAACTGACGGTGTAATTGGGTCCGCCTTTCATATACGAAAGTCCTCTGCCGATGCAGTCTTTTTCGAATATCGAAACCACAGTGCAGGGGCGACCGTCTTCAAATTGGGTCATGGTCTGACCTTCGTAGAAAAGATTTTTAAAGATGAAATTGCGGAGCTCGTCGGTAAATGCCGAGTAGACCGATTCCCAGTCGGTGAAATCGGTTCTTGTGTAGCTTTTGAGGGCGTAATGCTGAAGAATCGACAGACAGTCGAAAGGCGAATAACCGAAAGCGGTCTCGCCCGGTATCTGAACTTCCCAGCAGCCGTCGTTTGCAAAGCGGACGGCATCTTCCCACCGGTAGCCGTATTTCATGAGAGCTTCGAGAATGATATCCTCGTTATAAACAGCCACAACGCCGCCGCCGAAACGGATTACCTCGGCAACACGGCGCACAAAGGCGGGATCGCTCTTTTTGTTGAGACGGACGGCAATGGGAAAGTCGCCGATAGGCAATTCCTCGACAGTATCGAGAATGAGATATGAGATTTCGTTTGTGATGTCGTTTCCGTCTTTGTCTATGCCCGAAAGCACGATGTTCTGATAATGCTGCGCGTCACCCGAACCGCAGACGGCGCCGTTGACCCATTCGCATCCCTTGATAAAGAAATGAGCCATCAGCTCACGCGCTTCGTCCGGGGTGATTATTCCGTCGGCAAGGTCTTTTTTGAGGTAATCGCCCAGTATAACGTCGAGCCTGCCGAAGCCCGGCCAGTTGCCGGTGAGACGGACAAAGGAAAAGACGA
>JAZQQT010000114.1:0-7203 GCA_045629205.1 Eubacteriales bacterium | reverse complement strand
TTGACAAAGATAATGACGGAATAGATGATCAGACTGATATTCTGAAAAACGTAAGAACCTATATCGCTGCCAAACCGAAATATCAAAGCAAGTACTACGGAACGGGATATCCCGATGACGGATTCGGGGTTTGTACAGATGTGGTAGCATTCGGATTAAAAGACGCCGGATACGATTTAATGGAACTGATTAACGAGCATATAAAATCAAATAGAGAATTATATGATATCGACGTCGTGGATAAGAATATAGATTTCAGAAGAGTCAGAAATTTAAAAGTATATTTTGACAACAATGCCATTTCATTAACAACGGATATTTATAAAATTGAGGAATGGCAAGGCGGAGACATTATAGTATTCAAAAAACATATCGGAATCGTATCCGATAAAAGAAACAGAAACGGAGTCGCATTTATTATTCATCACTCAAACCCATATCAGATAAATTATGAGGAAGATAAACTGGAAGAACTGCAAGAAGAGATAAACGGACATTACAGAATCAGATAGAGATATATATAAGAGAGGCTGCCGCAACAGCGACAGCCTCTCTTGTATTATAATTAAGAATTATTCGTTTGTTTCTTCGCTTTGATTTTCGTCAGTCGGATTCGGGTCTATTATTTCGGGAACATCGTTTGTTTTATCGGCTAATTCACCGTTTTCTGAAATCATACGGGCAGCACACGTTTTACAAATCTCAACACGACCGTTTTCGATAGCCTGCTGAACTGTGCCTTCGGTTAATTCTTCACTGTTATTGAGATGCGAGCAATCAACGCTTGTATGATATTTGCGACCGTATGGTGACCAATAAACCATACCGGTATAATTTTCTATCTGGGCATCTTTTTCTTCCTGAGAAATAGGATTCCAATCGTAAGATGCGACCCCGCCGATTAAGCAAGCAATGATAGCGACAACAACCGCAATTGTTTTTGTTTTCTTATCGGTTTCTTTATTAGTGAGAGCGATAATAACAAAAGGAATAAAAGCGATAGCGCAGACGATAACGCCCATATTATTCCAAAGCCAGAAAAGAACTTTATTCTTTTCGGATGCGGGTTTGATATGGTTTGCCTTTTTCCATAATTGCGAACCGATAATAACGCATATCAAATCAAGGACAAGCAAAACTATTATCTGCCAAATCTGAGGCAAAATAAGTATTTTTTCATTTTCTCCCAAGCTGAAAACTGCAAGGACCTCAAAAGCAACAGCAACAACCCAAAGGATAATTGCTCCGATGCGATAACCGATAGAACTTCCCGCATCTTTTGCAACATTGACAGTTACTGCTTCACCTGATGCTGCAGATACAATCTTTTTTTGTTTTTTTTCTGCCATTCTACAAAACCTCTGTATTTTTATTTTTCGGAATTATTCCTAATTTATTATACTCTAAAACAGATAAAAAGGCAATAGCTTTTTATTCTTTTATGTTTTGGATACTGTTTTTTATTGACACAACAAAAAAAAGAGATTATAATATAGAAAACAAATCAATGAAAGGTAAAAAAAATGGATCTTAATTCTATACTCTCGACTGCATTAAGCAGTGAAGCCGTAAAAAATATAGCAAAAAAAGCAGGTTCTACATCCAAAGAGACTTCAAGCGTTCTTTCGGCAGCTCTTCCCGCTCTGCTTAACGGTATGAACAGTCAGGCATCCGATGAATCCACAGGATTCGCAAGCGCTCTTGAAAGCCATGCCGTAAACAGCACATCAAACCTCACTTCTTTTATCAAAAACGTTGATGTTGCCGACGGCGCAAAAATTATCAGCCATCTTCTCGGTTCGAAAGAATCCGACGAAACAGCCGCAATAGCAAAAGAAGCAGGCGTTTCAAAAGCAAAGACCTCAAATATTCTTTCAACAGTTGCTCCCCTTCTCATGTCACTTCTCGGACAGCAGACAGCCGGTAATTCCTCATCCAGTATCGGATCACTGGTCGGCTCACTTCTCGGAAATGTTGACCTCGGAAGTATCGTATCCTCAGTCGTTTCTTCTAATTCATCCTCCAATTCCGGTTCTTCCGGTATTTTAGGTGCGCTGAAGAAACTTCTCGGCGGTAAATAATTAAAAAATAAAATTAATTAAACAAGGTTTACGGATTATATTCCGTAAACCTTGTTTTTTATGCAATTATTTATGTTTATTTAATTTCCCAAACAAAAGTAACCGAATCTGATGATTCTATATCTTCAGGGACAAACGAAAGGCTTTTACATTCTCTGACAGAATTCATACTGTCCTCGGCTATTCCGTATGTTGTCGGGGAATAAACATTGATTTCGCCCCAGCTGTAATTAACGGATACAAGTTCGCCGAGAGAAACACCGGATGATTTACAAAGCACTTCGGCTTTTCTTCTTGCGTTTTCCGTTGCGGAACGCAGCATCTCATCTTTTACGGATTCGGCGTCCTTTACGGTAAACGAAACAGACAGGTGAGGATCTGCCGCGCTTTTGCTTACTGCTGTAATGACTTTTGACAGATAAAGCGAATCAAAATCAAACGAAATTTTAAGTCCGTGATTTACAAGATAACCGGAAAAAACCGATTTATATTCACCGTCCTCACTGCGAACGTGATCGTATTTCGTTCTGACATCAAAATTGACCGTTTTTATATCATTCTTGTCAAAGCCGATTTTCTTAAGATTCTTTGTCAAGCCGTCTATTTTCTTGGAAGCAGCCGACATGGCCTTTTCGTAAGACAAATCGACTGACTCTAATCCGAGTGAAATTTCTACCGTATCCGGTTTTGAAAAAACTTTTCCTATACCTTTTACTGTAATAGTTTTCATAAAGTCTCCATTTGCGGTTTTCATAGTATAATCTGATTATTTTAATCAGTCTGTTATTTGATAATCTTATGATATGCTATCCTCGGATCACCGTCAGGGAGATGAATGATCCCACACCGTATAAACCCGTTTTTTTCGAGAAGGTGCTGCATTATTTTATTGTCCTCGTGCGTGTCCATACGGAGATTATCGCAAAACGCCGAACAGTATTCTACAATAACGGAAAGGATTCCTTTTGCGGTTCCGCTGCTTGCCACACGATGAATAACGCCATACGGATCTGAATTAAGCCATGTTCCGTTTTCGATTATCTTATATGTATCGTCATCTCCTAATTGAAACATAAAAGCAGCGAGAATACCACCGTTTTCACCTACGACAACATAACCGCGACCGATTTTTACGTCTTCCTCGAGAATATCTCGTGGCGGATATGAATTTTTCCATTGATTATGGTTGCCGTTTTTCCGCATATATTCGCGCGCACGGGAATATATCGTGAGAAGCGCGGAAATATCATCAAACGTTGTTTTTCTTATAAACATATGATCCTCAAATGCCTGTATTACATAATCCTATAAGACAGCATATACTTACGGTGTATAAATATTTCCGTCTGCAAGCGTTATACGAAAGGTTAAAGCATTGCAGACGGAATTACTATTTTGTCATCTATAAAGGGTTGGATTATTTGATTGTTCTGCCGTAAAGAGGACCGTAAGCTGCGCAAGCGCGGTAATCCTGACCTTCTTTATCCATACCGAATGCATTCCATGCAGCGGGACGGAAAATATCGGCTTCGGGAACATTATGCATGCAAACGGGAATACGGAGCATTGAGCAAAGAGTAATGAGGTCTGCACCGATATGACCGAAGGAAATAGCACCGTGGTTTGCTCCCCAGTTATTCATCACATCGTAAGCGGATTTGAAAGGACTGCCTTCTTTACCGTCGCAGCGAGGTGTGAACCATGTGCAGGGCCAAGTCGGATTGGTTCTTTCCATAAGAGTATCGGTTACTTCATCGGGAAGGTTTACGGTCCAACCTTCTGCAATCTGAAGAACGGGACCGAGTCCCTGAACAAGATTAAGTCTGATCATTGTAGCAGGCATTTCGGCACGTGTTACGAAGTGACTTGAGAATCCGCCGCCTCTGAAATTATCGAATCCTGCTTCGCACCATACGGTCGCGTCTGTCATCTTCTTGATATCTTCATCGGTAACTTCCCACCATTTCTTCATAATAGCATTGCCGTTTTCGTCTCTGCATTCGCCGCAGGCATCGAGACAGGCAGCGCCTGAATTGAGAAGATGAATGATACCTCCGTTTTCTTTTGCTTTGCCTTCGAATTCGTATCCGGCAACTCTCTTTGTTGCTTCGGGTGACCAGAATGTTCTTACATCGGCAAATATCTGAGCTCTGTTTGTAAGCAGACGCATAAAGAGCATTCCGAGACCGTTGAGAATATCGTTTTCGGTAGCGAATGTCATAGGTTCTCTTGCGCCCTCAAAGTCGAAAGTGGAGTTAAGAAGTGCTTCGGGATAGTCGCAGTTGGGCCAATGGTCTGTCCACTGACGCTGGCCCTGGAAACCTGCGGCAATGGCATTGTGTCCGACTTTTTCCTCTTCAAACTGCGCGGGAAGGTCGGGGTTGCCCTGAAGTAAATCCTTGATTATACAATACATCTTAACAGTGAATTCCCACTGTTTCTGTTTCTGCTCCGGTGTGAATTTGATTGCTCTCTTTTCACCGAGGAAATCAACGAAATCGGGGTTATCGTCTCTACCCTCTTTGCAATGTTCTTTTGTCCATGCAAGAGCCTTTTCATACTGCTCTTTATTATAAATACCTTCTTCCATACGGCGGAGGATTTCGACTTCATCAACAGATTCAACTCTCATTCCGAGATATTCTTCAACGAATCTCTGGTCCATAATGGAACCGCCGATACCCATTGTGACGGAACCGATCTGGAGATACGACTTACCTCTCATTGTTGCTGCTGCAACAGCGGCACGACCGAAGCGGAGAAGTTTTTCTTTTACATCTTCGGGAATCTTGGTAACGTCGTCTCTGTCCTGAACCTCATGACCGTAAATACCGAATGCCGGCAGACCTTTCTGAGCATGTGTTGCAAGAACAGATGCAAGATAAACGGCACCCGGACGTTCTGTTCCGTTAAAGCCCCAAACACCTTTGATTGTATTGGGATCCATATCCATTGTTTCCGAACCGTAACACCAGCAGGGAGTTACCGAAAGAGTAATTGCAACTCCGGCTTTTTTAAACTTTGCTTCGCAGGCAGCGGATTCCGGAACTCTTCCGATTGAAGTATCGGCAAGAATGACTTTTACGGGTTCTCCGTTTGAATATGTGAGATTATCTTCAAAAAGTTTTTTCGCAGCCTGAGCCATTGCCATTACCTGGCCCTCGAGACTCTCTCTGAGCATCATAGGACCGCGGCGACCGTCTACTATGGGGCGGATACCGATTACCGGATAATCACCGATTAATTTTGATTTTGCCATATCATTATTCCTTTCTTTATATCAGGATTTGTTTTTCTTTTTTAACCAACGACGATATAAATCGCCGCGACGTTCTTTTGTAATTTTTACCGACTGTTCAGCCCGCCATTCATCTATCTTCTGATGATTGCCGGAAAGAAGAACAGGCGGAACTTCCATCCCCTCAAAAACCGGAGGTCTGGTATACTGCGGATACTCAAGCAAACCGTTGTATATACTGTCATTTATATAACAACTTTCATCGGCAAGAACACCGTCGACCATTCGGCTGACAGAGTCGACAATAATCATAGCACCCAATTCTCCGCCAGAGAGAACGAAATCCCCAACTGAAATTTCCTCATCGACAACGGTATCGAGAGCACGCTGATCTATGCCTTCGTAATGTCCGCAAATCAGAATCAGATTTTGTTTTTTAAGCAAACGCTTCGCAACAGTTTGTGTGTATTTTTTTCCTTTAGGGGAAAGATATACACACCACGAAGAAGGAGTTTCCTTTTTTACATCACGGACACAGTCGACGACGGGACCGGGCTGCATGAGCATACCCTTACCTCCGCCGTATGGATAATCATCTACCCGATTATGCTTGTCTTTGCTGTAATCGCGGATGTTGCGGCATCTTACGTCAATATACCCGTTTGCCCTTGCAATACCGATGATTGAAGTATTGAGAAAAGAATCGACTTCATCGGGGAACAAGGTGAGAATATCAAATCTCATATATCAAATAAACCTTTGATCGGGCGTATAATCATTTTCTTTTCGGGAAGTGAAACTGCAATTTCACATTCTGCTATTGCCGGAGCATATAATTTTCGCGATTCCGGTCCGTCAGAAGTAATCTCATAAACGTCATGAGCGCCGTTCTGAAGGACATCGGTAATTTTACCGTATAACTCACCGCTGTCGGCATCGTAAACCGAAAGTCCGATCAGGTCTTCTATAAAATAAACGCCTTCGTCGAGTTCAAGTTCTTCTTTATTTATATAAATAACCTTATTGCGAAGTTTTTCTGCAGCTTCAACGGTATCTACACCTTTGAATTTAACGAGAACGCTCTCTTTCTGAATTCTGGCATTCTCAACGGTATACGAAACGCCGTCAATAAAAAATTCGTCGAATTCAAGCAGAACTTCCGGAAGGTCTGCCCACGGAAGAACCTTAACATCGCCTTTAAGACCGTGGACATTGACTATTTTTCCTGTTTCAAGGTATTCCATTGCTTAAACAAAACATCCGGGCACAAAAAAGCACACGGATGTTCATTCCTTAAATAATATCAATATTGATTTTTTTGCCTTCTCTTGCAGCAGCAGCCTTTACTATATTACGGATTGATCTTGCAACACGACCGTGTTTACCGATAAGAAATCCTTTGTCTTCTTCTGCAACGGAAAGATTATACACGATAAAGCCGTCTCTCTCCCCAGCTTCCTCAACGACTACTTCGTCGGGTTTGGTTACGAGTTCTTTGGCTATCATTGTGATCAGTTTCTGCATGTTTGTCCCTTTCTACTGAAAATAAATTTCGGATAATCGGAAAAAAGTATAGAAGGGTATATCACATCACCGGAGAAGATTGCTTCTCCGGTAAAATATATACTTAATCAGTCGGCTTTTACTACGCCGGATTCTTTGAGAAGTCTCTTTACAACGTCTGTGGGCTGAGCTCCGTTTTTGATCCACTGCTGTGCTTTTTCCGCATCGATTTTGATTTCGGAAGGTTCTGCGCAAGGATTGTAAGTTCCGATCTCTTCGATAAATCTTCCGTCACGGGGATATCTGGAATCTGCAACAACTATTCTGTAATAGGGTGCTTTTTTCGCGCCAAGGCGACGAAGTCTGATTTTAACTGCCATT
>JAZQQT010000113.1:0-6540 GCA_045629205.1 Eubacteriales bacterium | reverse complement strand
CTTTCCGTCTTTATATGCGGGAAGATTTTCAACGGTAAGAGTCCATGTGTTGCTTGTCGCTGCCGGCTTGGCAATGGTAAATACCTTTTTGTTTGCGCCGTCCATGATGTATTCAACAGCGCCGCCTTCGATCTGTCTTGTGAGAACGAAGGAAACGGATTCGGGTCTCTTTCCGTCTCTGTTGGAATCGTCGTTCCAATTCTTTGTGATGGTCAGGCTAATGTTTGTTGCGCTGTTTGCAACAGCAATAACGCCGTCTGAAGTTCCGGTTACGGTAAGGTTATAAACCTTCTGCCATTTGCCGTCTTTATCCTGCTGAGCGCCTGTAAGGGATTTTTTAACTTCAAATTTATAGACAGCCGTGCTTGCAACATATCCGGCGGGAGCTGTCGTTTCTTTAATAACATATTCAGCAACATCGGAAGCTGCCGAGAATGTTACGGTTGCTTTTCCGTCGGCTCCGGTAGCATCAAGGTCTTTGATCTTGGTCGTTCCGTCTGCCTTATAAAGGGTGAAGATCGCGCCTGCGAGAGGATTGTTTGTAACGGAATCGACTTTCTTGACCGTTACCGTTACCGGATTATACACATCACTATCGGATGTTACTATATTATTTACAATAGTATATGTATCATCGTCATATGTTGCGGAGTAACCGTTTATTGCGGTTTCTCTTACGGCATATACGATCTTTTCGCCGTCTCTGTATTCGGGAAGATCTTCAAAGCTGAACGCATAGTCGTCTGCTTTTGTTGCTGTCACAGGATTTGTAAGCCCGGAGATAGTAACGATTTCTTCTTTTCCGCCAATGATCTCGACAAGCGTGACTTTTATTTCATCGGGTCTTGAATAACCTGTAAGAGCCGCAAAATCACTGTCGTTCCATGATTTGGAGCCTATAATGTTTATCTTTGTGGAATTATAAGAGTTTACTGCGATTATATAGTTACCGCCAGACTGTCTGTACTGCGGAACATCGTAGTTAGTATCAAACGTGCTGTCACCTGTGATTTCGGCACCTTCGGCATTAAGCTCGATAATTCTGTATGTATATTTCTTTCCGTCTTTATATGCGGGAAGATTTTCAACGGCAAGAGTCCATGTATTGCTTGCCACTGCCGGTTTGGCAATGGTAAATACCTTTTTGTTTGCGCCGTCCATGATGTATTCAACAGCGCCGCCTTCGATCTGTCTTGTAAGATGGAAGGATACAGATGTCGGTCTGAAGCCGTCCGAATCGGAGTTATCATACCACTCTTTTGTTAAGGTAAGATCAACTGTAGTTGTTTCGTCTGCTACAGTAATAACGCCGGAAGATGTTCCCGTTACGGTGAGATCATAAACCGTCTGCCATTTGCCGTCTGCGGTCTTCTGAGCCGCCGAAGCGGTTTTGCCGACTGTAACGGGGTAAACGGTTGAGTTTATTTTATAACCCGTGGGAGCGGTTGTTTCTTTGATTTTATAACTGCCGATCTCGGCTGCCGTGGTAAAGGTATATGTGGCTGTTCCGTCAACTCCGGTCGCAGGGAAATCAGCGACTTTTGTTGTTCCGTCTTCTTTATAGATTGTGAAAATCGCGCCCGCGAGAGGATTGTTTGTTGCGGAATCAACTTTCTTTACGGTTACGGTTACGGAATTGTATATGTCGCTCTCGGCTGTTACTACATTATTTACAATATTATATGTATCAGCAGGATATGTTGCCGAGTAGCCGTTTACGGCGGTTTCTTTGACTGCGTAAACTATCTTTACACCGTCTCTGTATTCGGGAAGACCTGCAAAGCTGAACGCGTATTCATTTGCTTTTTTTGCGGATACAGGATTGGTAAGTCCGGTCTGCGTAACCTTGGTTTCGGTCGAGCCTTTAACTTCAACGAGAGTGATCTCTATCTCGTCGGGTCTTGAATAACCTGTAAGAGCCGCAAAATCACTGTCGTTCCATGATTTGGACCCGGAAATGGTTATTGTATTGGGAATATCCTTAACCGTGAGAGTTCCCGATGCATAATCGGATGAAGAGGCAAGAGGTGAGCCGGTCTTGACAGATTCAACAGCAAGAGCAGCTGAGCTGACATAATCGCCGGAAGTATTTTTTTCGGGTTTCGCAAACGCACCCTGTGTTACATTTACGGTATATACAGTTGTGTTTTTCTGATATCCCGCAGGAGCGGTCTTTTCGGAAATCGTATAAGTACCGGATGATGTGAATTTTATTGCTACTGTTCCGTCTGTGCCGACTGTATAATCCGTGCCTGTCGAAGCTCCGGATTTAGTAACAGTGAATACAGCGCCGGGAAGAATTCCGTTGTTTCCGCTTGCACCGTCGACCTTTTTAAGAGTGATGGAAACAGGGGTAACAGCTTCGCTGACGGGAGTAAGCGTAAGTTTACCGTTGTTGCCGAGGTAATTTACCATTACCTTTGCATCACCGGATGTCTTTACGGGGAATACGGCTTCGCCTGCGTTTGAAGCAGTGTTTGTTGCATTTGATTTCTTTGCAACGTTTACAAGAGAAGCATCCTTGAATCTGTCGTGAGCCACAAATGCATTTTCTGCTTCGTCAAACACAAAGAAATGAGGGTTATCCTCCTGCGGTTCATAAATACTTTCGGCAGTTCCGCGTGAACCGGAAGTGAAAGAGCCGCACAGGAATGTTTTTTCACCTGAAAGTGACGAAAGAGCTTCATCAGACGGATGAACATTATATGTAAGTCTGATAGGAGAAGCATCCACATACGAAACTTCATTTGCTGCGTTTCTGACCTTATCGAACAAAGGTATAATCTCAGCGGGAACTTCCCATGTTACGACATTATTCGCACCGGATTTATCTATGATAAGAAGCATTTCACCATCGGATGTGGTGTAAACATATTTTGACGAATCGCTGAGAGCAGAATTATAAGACAATGTATAAGAAACGGCAGAAGCTCCGGTTCCGACTTTTGCAGTAAACACGGATGTTGATGTCGCATCTACGGTCATTCCGCTTCCTATGTTATCTATGAATTTTACGCCGCCGAACACTGCCGGGTCGACCGACTCAAAGCTGACAGGAAGCGATTTTTTGATCGTATCGTCCATTACATCATTGGCAAGAGTTTCAAAAGCCTGCTCCAAAGATGCCTGTGATTCAGCCTGTGAATAATAAGCATCGGTTGTATATATGAAGTTATTGCCTGTATCAGGATTATACTTGGAGAGTGCGGCATTGCTGCTCGTAAGGTTGACAATACGAGCGCGAACATTATTTGCGTCATCTCTTCTGATGGATATCTTTCCGTCACCGGAGATACCGGTTTTAAGAACTCTGGTTGCCGTTGTTGAATTCCAGCTGACAACCCCGTTATCAAATTCGTTAAGAAGAAGCTGAGGTGCAAGAAGCGCGGGATTATAACTAATTGTAGCATCCGAGCTCAAACCGATAGTATAAAACTTCGCTTCGATTGATGTATCGTTGCTTCCGCCTATCTGCGGATTGTAATCACGATATAAAGCCGTGAGCTGATCCTTCCAGTATGCGGCAGTCAATATCGTTCTTGCAGCTATTTCAGCACCACCGAAGTCGGTGCTGCCGTTTGTGATCTTTCCGGTAATCGTATTGCTTGCAACGTTTGCGTCTCCGTCGGTAAGAAGAAGAACATACGGCATAGTTTTGGTGTCGGCTCTGTTTTTTTCGGTACCCATTTCGGAATTGATTTCATCGATAAGACTGTTTATTCCTCTTTGAATACCTGCCTGAATAAACGTATATGAGCCGAGCTCGATATTGGCGTGCGAATAATTCACATAAGTATTACTACTGTTTTTAACCTGAAGGTCAGATGCAGTAGAATAATAATAATATGTAGAATAACCTACCGGGATAATAAAAAAAATGTAATCTATTTCACGTCTAGTGCCCCATGTGATGAATTCTCCGTTTGCGTTCGGTTTATATGAACCGAGAGGAAGCAGAACTTCGCAGTAATTACCGTTATTCTCTTTATATGTTGTAATCATAACCCTGTTATCGGGGTTTGCATCAAAAATAATACCGAGAGCCTTATTAACGGCAGAAACCAAAGCCTGAATTCGAGTAATGTTCCCCGATCCGCTTGAGGCATCGATATCGCTGTCTTCCATTGATACTGAAGCATCAAGAACAAAAAGAACGTCGGCTCTGTTCTGGAACGTGCCGGATTTTACACTTTCGTAAACCTGCCCGACTGTAGACAGCGTAACATCAAACGAAGGAATGTCTCCGTCGTTATTTACACTGACGCTCTTGTCGGTCCAGACACGGCCGTCTCCTCCTTCCGTTTTGAAAGTACCGTTTGCCCCGCTTACAGTAGGAGTATCGGTCGGTGTATCGGCAATCGCCGAAACCTCATACCACTTGCCGTCGATTTCGACAAAATCCGGAGTTTCTGCCGCAGAAAAAACACTTGCGGGAAGCAATCCGAAAATCATCATAACGGAAAGAAGTAATGCAACGATTTTCTTTTTCATATCATTCTCCCAAAAAGAAATATTTATAAATGTTGCCGCATAGAAACGGAAACCGATTCTGCCGCAAAACGACAGAATACCATTTTTTATATAATTATAAGCAGTATAAAACATTTATTTATAGAATTCAACAGAACTTGTAATAGTTTAAAAATAGTTTACAATACTTCACCGATAATACCCCCCCCCACGTGATTTTTTTATCACTGTCAGTGAATTTATGCGGTTCTATACGATTATTATCAAATGCAGGAAAAATTTACCATTGCCGTTGACATTTACGATTTTATATGATATAATGAATAAGACAAACTTAAAAAGAAGCGGCAATGATTTGTTAACCGCAATAAATAATCTCAAAGCAAAGGAAATATAAATCGATGGAAATTATAAAGAATCAGACCGAAAATTCAATTGAACTTTCAATCATCGGAAGACTTGATACCTCTACCGCGCCGCAGCTCGATAATGAAATCCAGAACGGACTTGAAGGAATTACTCAGCTGGTTTTCAATTTTGAAAAACTGGAATACGTATCTTCGGCAGGTCTCCGCGTTCTTTTGAGTGCTCAAAAAACAATGAACAAACAGGGCACCATGATTATCCGAAACGTAAATGAAGATATTCAGGAAGTCTTTGATATCACCGGATTTTCAGATATTCTGACTATAGAGTAATATTCGTTTTACTGCCTGTAAATCAAAAAATCAAAAAAATGGAGTAGTCCGAAAAAGGGCTACTCCAAATCTGTTTAAAAACATTTTGAATTCCAATATTATAACAACAAAATAACAAAACGGAGCAAAAAATGGATAAAAAAACCGACAAGAAACAAAAGCAATCCAACTGCGAAAGCTGCGTAAATTATGATTACAACGAAGACACGGGGTGCTATGAATGCCTTGTTAACCTTGACGAAGACGAAATGGTCAGGTTTCTTACAGACAGCTTTTCAAACTGTCCCTATTACGTTTATTACGACGAATATAAAACCGTTCAAAAACAGAATTAAAAGCAAATTCCCGGGTTAATTATCCCAATTATATATTATTTCGTCAGTATGTATTTCGATTTCGCATTCCGTAGCATACGGGGACCTGTCAGACCAAAAATATCCCTTAAAAAGCACAAACTGATATGCCCGATATACAGTAACAAATTCAAATTCGAATCTTTTATCGTTTATCGCCGAAACGATTTTTTTTGACAAATCTTCACGGACAGTTTTCCCGAACACATTTTTACGGTAAATACAGGCTGAAAAGCCGTCCGGATCATTATCGGCAATACGACACAGCATCGTCCCGTGCGATGTTTTGCGGAAATTCTGCTGATCAAATATATAAAAGCCGGCAGGGAATGAAAAAATTACAGAATGATTTTCATATTCTATATGATTCGTCCGACAATCATGCAGCCCGATGTCGGCGTTTTCTTTTATTATAAAATCAAGCATTCTTATTATACCTCTCAGTAAACTGCTCCATTGTCAAAATCGGAAAGCTCTTTGTCATATCCCATACGGAAGTCAAATATTTTTCGTTTGCAGACCAATTTCGGTTATCATGTGATTTCACCGTTTTGCAGGAAGCAATCAGCATAACGCGAATGGATGTGCATTGCTCACTCAGACTTTTGTATAACTGTTCATCAATATAATTCGTGCGGTATAAAAGCTCAAGCCAATACCCCGTTTCGCTTGCTTCTTTTAATGCTATTTCAAGTTTTGATATAAAATCCTTTGTGCCCTGTGCGTAATTTGCTTCGTATATATTTGCTCCGATAGAAGTGCCGCTTCTGCCTATTTGGTTTGAAATAACCGATTCATGTTTTGATTTCAAGTTTTTGACAAGATTTATGATTTGAACGGAAAAGGACATGGACATATCTGCAAGTTTGTTTTCTTTCATAACGATACCTCACTTCATAATAATAGTATCATATTTAAAATCAATGATGTCGCCGCTTTGCGGCTGATGATGTTTCGTCGCTGCGCTCCGAAATGATGTTGCTCCATTTCATTCCGCAATGATGCGATGTTTGTCCATG
>JAZQQT010000112.1:0-12779 GCA_045629205.1 Eubacteriales bacterium | reverse complement strand
GATCCCGTCAATCCGATACCGGCGGTGCTTAAAAGAGCGGTGCTCTTGTAAAGCATACGGATAACGACTTTTTCACCGTATATCGTCGGCAGCGTTGAAATACGAAGGTCGACGTCTTTGCCGTTTACCCGGATATTGCTTCGTCCGTCAAGAGGTATTTTGTGTTCGGCTATATTCATATTTCCCATAACCTTTACACGGGCTACAACGGCATTCTGTGAGCTCTTCGGAACCTCAAATACCTGACGGAGCGTTCCGTCGATTCTCATTCGGATGACCATCTTTGTTTCGCGCGGCTCCATGTGAATATCCGAACAGTTCTGGTTTACGGCGTATTCGAGGAAACTGTTTACAAGTCTGATGGTCGGCGCCTCATTTTCATTGTCTGTTCCGATGACATTGGCATCAATCTTATCGGATGTCTTGCCGTCGAAATCTTCGCTGGTTTTTAAATCTTCAAGAGCTTTTTCAGCCGTTTCACTTCCGTATAGGTTCGCGATTTCACGTGTTATGCCTTCCGTTGTGGCAAGCATCGGTATGACTTTACGCTTTGTTATGGCTTTGACTTCTTCAATGGCCATAAAGTTGAGCGGCTCATCCATCGCAATGGAAATTTCCGTATTCGTTGCGCTTACGGGAATGATATTATGTTTTTTTGCTATCGATCGCGGAATGATCGAAGCGAGTTCGGCAGGTATTGAAATACTGTTCAGGTCTACGAAATCAATACCCAACTGCCTTTCGAGGGTTTTAAAAAGCTGAGTCTGGTTTAAATAACCGTTTTCAATGAGAACCGTTCCGAGTTTTTTACCGCTGCCCTTTTGTTTTTGGAGGGCCGATTGAAGCTGTTCTTCGGTAATAACACCGACTCCGACAAGCATGTCGCCCAATCTTGTATACATCGAGTAACTTCCTTTCAGTTTTTTACGGAGATATTAAAGTCACCGATAAAATATGTTACAACTACACTCTAAAATATTTATATTAATATATTATAAAAAGAAATGACCATTTAGTCAAGCCTTATTTCGTGATACGGATAAAAAAATAGTGGTTTTACTTTGAAATTATTGTTAAAAAATGTTTTTTTTGTGTTTGTTAGTGTTTTCAGTAAAAAAACCGCGGTTTCAGACCGCGGTGAGTTATCATTCGATTTGATTGTCGTTTCCCTTTTCCGGATTCTGTGCGTCGTCGGTTTCGGAGACTGAAAACGGGTTGATTTCGTCCGGTGTCAGTGGATTTTCAAGCCATTTTTTTCTTGCCTCCATGGTGGTAAAACAGGAAATTACCCAAAAAACCGCAACTCCTATGACAAAACCGATTATAGGCTCCGAGGTTATTTTCATAAACAGGGTCTGCGGCAAAAACAACTCGGCAGGCACGTCATTTGCTCCGACTTTAACGCCGTCAAACATATACCATACGGCAGGGACAGCTGTCATGACAGCATAAATCACCGTGTCGATTTTTCCGTGTTTCAGCTCTTTTACGGGATTAAAGGCATCGACGGGCGTCGGGCGGCTTTGCTCTGGCTCCGTCAGATAGGGGACACCGAAGGCTTTTCTGTCCGTTATCATAAAAACATATAATGCCGTAAATCCGGCCCAGACGATAAAAGATATGATCATGTCGGGAATTGCTCCGGCATCCGTGATTTTTAAGAAATACGTTATAACGTCTGTAAGAACGTTAAGCAGGTAGTAAACGATAAAAAGAATCGCGTTGAAAATGATAAAAGATAAAATACGTTTGGCTGCAGGTCTCATAATCAATCCCCGAATAACCCTTCCGGTATTTTTGCCGTCCATACGTCCGGCGCTTCCAATCCGAGAGCGGCAGCAACGATGGCGGGAATATCCCTGTTTCTCGTATCTGTCATGGTATAGTTATTCACCGTTCTTCCGGCTATGCCGAGAAAAACATGACATTCGTCATAGGAATCGCGTCCGTGATTGTATTCCTGTATATCTTCCCACCATCCGCCTCCGTGGTCCGCCGTAACGATAAACAGCGTTTCGTCAAGAACTCCCCAATCGTCGTATAACTGATACAGGCTGTAGATATATTTGTCGATCACGTTGAAATTCTCGGTATATAACGGTGTGAACCAGTTTCCGTCCATCTTGTCGAACTGTATGAAAAGCATTGTGGGAATTTCTCTTTTAAGCAGAGCGTTTGACAGATAGGATACTATGTCGTCGTTGACGCCGGCGACTATTCCGCAGTTTATATCCATTTCAACAGTGCCGGTTACCGATTCTGCCCAGTCACCGTGAGCGTATAATTTTGCATCCGGTATCTGTTCTCTTATTACTCTGAAAATCGACGGATACGGATATGAACTGTCAATAGGTTCCCCGCACTCGGCATTGTTTCGCAGATGGGTATCATAGCTGATGCCGTGAAGGATCGACATCCAGTTCGGTCCGCTTCCCGAAGGAAGCTCCGTCAGTGTATCGAAAGCGGTAGCGCCGTTTTCGAAGATTTTCAATGTCAGCGGAGTGTTTTCTTCGGTGAAAAATCTTCCGCCCCCGTCAACGCCGATAAGGCATACGTATTTGTAATCGGGTCCTTTTTCCTCAGTGTCGGTATCCGGAGTGACGGGATCTTCCGTATTCGGCTTTTCGGAACACGAAATAAGCAAAATCGCGCATGAGACGATGATAGCCGAAATTAAAATAAAACTGATGATTTTTTTCATTATTCTACCTGTCTGTAAAGAGCCCTTCAGGGACTCTTGATGTCCATATTTCCGGGATTTCAAGCCCGAGTGCGGCAATAGCTATTGCCGCCACATCTCTGTTTTTCATGTTTTCCATGGTGATATTTGCCACTGTTTTTCCGTAAACCCCCAGAAAAACCGTCATTTCTTCGGGAGAATCACCGCCGTGAGATCCGGTTGATTGTGTGCCTTCGTTTTCGTAATAAAACGTGCCGCCATGGTCTGTCGTTAAAATAAAAAGCGTATCGTCAAATATTCCCGCATCGTCGTATGCCGTTAAAATACGGTCAACGTAGTCGTCAAGAACTTTCTGATATTTGACGTATGACGGATTGTTCGGTCCGTATCCGTGTCCGTGTCCTACACCGTCAAGATGGTCAAACTGTATAAACATAATTTCCGGAAAATAGGAATTCAGCGCAGCGATGACTTTGCGTGTTACAACAAGGTCGTCTTCGGCTCTGTCCTCGATAACACCTATGTCCTGTTCGACCATTTCCGTATAGATGGGATCCCAGTTGACGATGCAGCAAAGATTCGCGTCTTTATCTGCCTGTCTGACAACGTTGAAAACGGACGGATAGGGATATGATGAGTCGATGGGATTTCCGTTGCTGTTATGAACGTCTGCGGCTACGCCGTGGAGAATGGACATCCAGTTCTGAGTGCTCGAAGACGGATACTCCGCAGATGCGTCATATGCCGTTGCTCCTTTTGAAAACAGTTTGCAGATATTCGGAGTGTTCGTCTCGTTAAAAAAGTTGCCTCCGCCGTCTATGCCGATAATACAGACATGGCTGTAATAAAACGGACCTTCCGTTTCTTTGTTATTTTCTTTTTTTTCGTTTGGTTTGTCGCATGAAGATAAACAAAACGAAAGAACAAACAATAATGCCGTTGCCAAAAATAATACTATTGTCTTTTTCATGATTTTTCTCCGGTTATCTGTCTGTAAAAAGTCCTTCCGGAACCGTTGACGTCCATGTTTCCGGTATTTCAATGCCGAGAGCAGCCGCAGTTATGGCGGTCACGTCTCTGTTTCTGACTGCTCCGAGATCGATATTCGCAACCGTTTTTCCCGTAACACCGAGGAAAACCGTCACCTCTTCTGGGGTAGATCCGCCGTGACCTCCGGAACCGTTTCCGTTTTCGTCAACAACGAATGTTCCTCCGTGGTCCGACACGACTATGAAAAGTGTTTCGTCAAGGATTCCGATATCGTCGTATGCCTCGTAAAGCTGCCCTATATATCCGTCGATAACGGAAATATAGTCAAGGTAAACCTGTGAACCGTATCCGTTTGAATGACCTTCTCCGTCAACTCCGTCGAATTGAACGAATAAGAGTTCGGGGCAGCATTCCATGATCAATTGCTTTGCTTTTTGGGTAACGATTGCGTCGTCTTCAATGCTGTCTTTTATAACGTTTATATCCCATTCTATAAGTCCGAGATTGATCGGCTTCCAGTTTACGACCGAGCACAGAACCGCGTCGGGACCGTTCTGACGCAGTAATTTGAAGACGGATGAATAAGGAGTTGAATAACCTTTTGAACCGTTTTCGATTATATCGTTTGTGAATCCGTGGACGTCACACGCTATACCGTAAAGCATAGAACCCCAGTTCTGCGCACTTATCGTCGGTATTTCAGCCGATGCCGTAAAAGATGTCGCTCCGTTTGCGAAAATCCTGTCCATGTTCGGCGTATCGGTCTTGTTAAAAAAGTTTCCGGCTCCGTCAACGCCGATTATGGCGACATGCTTATAAATCAGCGGCTTCTCTTCTTCCGGTGTGTCGGGAGTGACAATCGGCTGCTTGTTTTGGCAGCCGGCCAATGCGAAAATAAGAACTGCCGCAAGAATCAACGCCGATGTCTTTAAGATTTTGTTTTTCATGGTGTTCTCCTATCTGTCTGTAAAAAGTCCGTCCGGAACCCGAGAGGTCCAGACTTGCGGTATTTCAATGCCGAGAGCCGCCGCCGTTATTGCGGCAGCATCCCTGTTTCTGATTGCTCCGAGATCGGTATTCGCAACTGTCTTTCCGGCAACTCCGAGGAAAACAGTCACCTCCTCGGGTGTCGTTCCTCCGTGACTTCCCGAACCGATCCCGTTTTCGTCAATACAGTATGTTCCTCCGTGGTCCGATACTACTATGAAAAGTGTTTCGTCAAGAACTCCGAGATCGTCGTATGCGTCATAAATCTGCCCTATATAGCCGTCGATCTCGGTTAAACGGTCATAATACTCCGGTGATCCGTATCCTGTCACATGACCTATTCCGTCAAGACCGTCGAACTGAACAAATAAAAGTGCCGGACAGAAATCGTTTATCATATTTACAGATTCTTCTGAAACCTCAAGGTCATCACCACATTCGTAAAGAAGATGCACGCCGATATCCCATTCTATCAGACCTCTGTCTATCGGCCACCAGTTGACGACCGAACACATTTCGGCGTTCGGAATACTTTGTTTAATAACCTTGAATACGGAAGGGTATGGATAGTCGGAGTCGATCGATGATTCCGCTGCGGAATCGTTTGTGAAGCCGTGAACATCACATGCGACTCCGTGAATTATCGCGCCCCAGTTTTCCGCGCTGCTTGTCGGGATTTCCGCTTGTGCCGAATAAGAGGTCGCTCCGTTCGCAAAAATTCTGTCCATATTCGGCGTATCGGCTTTGTCAAAAAAATTCCCGCCTCCGTCAACGCCTATTATCGCTACATGGCTGTAGATCATCGGTGTCTGCTCTTCCGGAGTGTCCGGGGTGACGACCGGCTGCGTGTTTCGGCAGCCGCTTAATGTGAAAACAGAAACTGCCGCAAGAATCAACACCGATGTTTTTACGATTTTGTTTTTCATAAAATATTCCTACCTGTCGGTAAAAAGTCCCTCCGGAACCTTTGATGTCCATATTTCGGGTATTTCAATGCCGAGAGCCGCCGCCGTTATTGCGGCAACGTCTCTGTTTCTGATTGCTCCGAGATCGGTATTTGCAACTGTTTTTCCGGCAACACCGATGAAAACCGTCGTTTCTTCGGGAGAAGTTCCTCCGTGGCTTCCTACGGTCATTCCGTTTTCGTCAACATAATGGGTTCCTCCGTGGTCCGCCGTAACGATAAACAGCGTTTCGTCAAGTATTCCCATATCATCGTATGCCTGATAGATTCTGCCGATGTATTCATCCAGAACCGTTATGTAATCAAGCTCCTCTTTAAGCCCGAAACCGTAATCGTGTCCGTAACCGTCCGAAGCGTTGAACTGGATAAACAAAAGCTCGGGGCAGAAATCAAGAACTGTCTTTTCCGCTTTTTCGGCAATCAGCCTGTCGCTGTTTTTATCGTTTTTGCCTCTGTAATCGAGAAGACCGATATCCCACTCGATGAAAGAGTTTATTGTTTCCCAGCACACAAACGAGCACATATCGGCATTCGGATCCTTCTGGCGGAGAAGACGGAAAACCGACGGATAAGTGAATGAGGAGTCAAAGTTCCTCGGGCAGCCGTGAATGTCGCATCCGACTCCCAAAAACATCGATGTCCAGTTTTCGGTGCTGCTTGACGGAATCTCTGTCGTCGCCGAGTATGTTGTCGCGCCTTCCGAGAATATTCTGTCCATATTCGGCGTATCCGTTTTATTAAAGAAATTTCCTCCGCCGTCAACACCTATTATTGCGACATGACTGTAAATCATCGGTGTCCGATCTTCCGGTGGGTCCGGGGGGACGAGCGGCTGCTGTTTGTTCCGACAGGCAGTTGATGCGAGAATAAAAACTGTCGCAAGAAACAGCGCTGATGTTTTTACGATTCTGTTTTTCATAAAATATACCTACCTGTCTGTAAAAAGTCCATCCGGAACCTTTGATGTCCAGATTTCTGGTATTTCAATGCCGAGAGCCGCCGCCGTTATTGCCGCGACGTCCATGTTTCTTACGTCTTTTAATTCGGTATTCGCCACCGACGGACCTGCGATGCCGAGAAATACATTTGTTTCTTCCGGGGTTGTTCCGCCGTGATCGTGATAATCCACGCCGTCTGCCCGGAAATTTGTTCCTCCGTGGTCGGCAACCACTATAAAAAGCGTATCGGCAAGAATACCGAGTTCGTCGTATGTATCGAAAATTCTTCCTATGTAGCCGTCTATGGTGGTGATACGGTCGAGATATTCCTGCGAACCGTATCCGTAGGAGTGTCCTGTTTCGTCGACCTCATCAAATTGAACAAATAAAAATTCCGGATAGAAATCCTTTATCATCCGTTCGGTCATTTCGGTTACTTCGAGATCATTTTCGCAATCATACATGTGAACGCCGATATCCCATTCTATAAGTCCGTAATTGATCGGACCCCATTTGACGACCGAACACAGATTCGCTTCGGGCTTGCAACCTTTTATTACTTTGAATATCGACGGATACTCATATGATGAATCGATCGTCGAGGCGGATACAATATCGTTTGTGAAACCGTGAACGTCGCAGGCGACTCCGTGGATCATAGAACCCCAGTTCTGCGCGCTTATCGTCGGTATTTCAGCCGATGCCGAATACGTCGTTGCTCCGTCGGCAAATATTCTGTCAATATTCGGTGTGTCTGTCTGATTGAAAAAGGCTCCCGCTCCGTCAACTCCCAGAATAACGACGTGGCTGTAAATAAGCGGCTCTGTCACTTTCGGGTCATCCGTAATATCGGGCTCAACCGGTTGATTGCGCTTATCGCTGCAGGCAGGTATTGAAAACATAAAAACGACCGTAAGGATAAATACCGTGATTTTTGTAAACGATTCTTTCATAACAGCTCTCTTTCGGAAACACTTTCAGATATATACTTATTATAGCATAAACGGCAGAATTGTCAAATACTAAAAAAATACTTTTCTTTCGGTATTCTTTTTATTATTCCCGTGTTTACCAATCGTTCTTAAAAAAGCTTTCGGTAATCTTCATTGACAATTTGATTACGGTTCTGTATCGCAGGCTGCTATCGGTTTGATAAACAAAAAAATACCGTGGCAAACAGTGTTGCTCACGGTATTGTAATAATACTATATCAGCGATTTATCCGCAGCATTCCGCTTTTCGGAACATCAAAAATGTGCGCACCTTTGGTAAGAGAGTATTTCTTTTCGGACACTGTTCTTCCGCAGCAGTCGGTGATTGTTATGCAGACTTCTTTGAAATCCTTTTCGGCGAATACTATCAGCTTGTTTTCGTCTGAAGCGTTGAAAAGATATAATTTGTCGAAATCATCAACGGTCAACACCGGTTTTGCATGGGCGACAGCGATTATTTCCCCGTCTTTTTCGGCTTTGACCAAGGTATAATTTCTTGTCGGATTATCGGCGGTCAGTTTTCCGAAAAGCAGAGTATCCTTGTGCTCCGTCCAGAAATCGAGGAATGTTTTAAGCGCAAGTTTGTGTTCTTCGTTCAATTCGTCCAACCGCATCGATATTTGAGGAACCAGATACATGCAGCATAAAAACTGATTTGCAACAGATTCCACAGGATCGTCGTTGTGCCACATAAGCATATCGGAATGAACCGATTGCGGACCTACTGTCTGCCTCATCCATATACCTGCGACGTGGTTTCTCATGGAATCATCCGGACAGTCGGAAACCCTGAGCATATTTCCGTATTGTCTGATTGCGGGACCGAAATATGCCTGTCTGAATTCTATAAGAAAATCGGGCTTGAATGCTCTGACTTTATCCGTTATCGCTTTAAGCAAAGCGTCAACGGCATCGTAAACACTGTCAAAATCCATTCTGTCGTTTATCGGAGGAGTGGTCTTCCCCGGGAACATCGCGTCGATAAAATCGAGCTTGAATCCGTCAAGGTCCCACTCTATTGCCTGATCTGCGATTCTCTCTTCCAGATATTTGCGGACTTCGGGATATCTGGGGTCGAAAACGGGATCTTCACCGGAATCGGGATTGACGAGCATATCCTTGAATCTCTGATATGCCTTTGTGTAAGGACCGCAGTGAGCGGGTGAAAACCAAACCATGATTTTCATACCGGTTTCATGAACACGGCGGGCGAATTCTTTCATATCGTGAACTTTTGGCAGATATGGTTCCCAGTCACCGCCGGATTGGAAGCCGTGGTTGTTTT
Organism: Eubacteriales bacterium; assembly: GCA_045629205.1. GTDB lineage: Bacteria > Bacillota > Clostridia > Oscillospirales > UBA644 > JAZQLP01. Next base: position 3,943 of record JAZQQT010000112.1, on the reverse strand, counting down.
CGGCAAGTTCCCAACCGTCGTCAACGATAACGACCTTCATACCGTATTTGACTGCCATTTTACACTGTTCAACGATTTTATCCGCATATTGATCTCTGTGGAAAGAATACCATGCGGAATAAAGAGGTTCTCTTGCGTCATCCGGAGTAAAGGCGTATTTGTATCCGCATTTTTCTTCCCAGAAACGAAGCACCGATGTTACGGCTTCATCATAAGGCTTGTCGTTGTCGTCTATATAGACCGTAACATGATAATCCTTCATTTTCGGACAGGGGCAATTAAAGAGGTCGAGAATAATTTCTTCTGCGGCAAAGGGTTCTTCAACACCGCATTTTATATTCGAGTAGGTGGTCGCATCCGAAAGAGTCAGTGTCAGGCTGTTTCTTCCGTCGGACGATACCAACTGCTGAAACGGGGCATATCTGTTTCCCGAGAAATAGTTTACTCTCGGGTGCCATGACGGGGGATTGTTTCTGTCATACATTACTCCGAAATCCTGCAGCCCGTATGCGTCGATAATAGGCATATACCAAGCGATTACTATTTTTTTCGGATTTGCGTATTCCTTGAATTCTATGTCAATATCAATGAATTTTATCCCCGGAAAACCGGAATCGGTTCTTTCGGTAAAATTGACTGTCGACCCTTCGTTTTCGTTGGTCCATACTTTCAGATCCATAATATTCACCTTTTATTTTGTCAGATTCAGCATTCCGCTTCTCGGAACATCAAAATAATGAATCCCTGCGGTAAGATTATAATTATTTTCGGAAACGACATTGCCGCAGCAGTCTTTAACTGTTGCCGAAACGCTGCCCATATCCTTTTCCGCATAGATGAAGAGACGTTTTTCGTCTGTGGCGTTAAAGAAATAAAGATTTTTGAATTCACTTAAATTGAGAAGAGGCTTTGAGTGAGCAACGGCTATCATTTCTCCGTCTTTTGAGGAACGGACGATCGAATAGTTCTGAAGCGGATTATCGGCTATCAGCTCGCCGTCAAGAAGTGTGTCTCTGTGTTCCGTCCAGAAATCCAGGAATGTCTTTAACGCGGCTTTATGAGCTTCGGGAATTTCATCGAGATGAACCGAGATCTGAGGAATGATAAACATACAGCAGAGGAACTGCATCGCAACGGATTCAACCGGATCATCGTTGTGCCACATAAGCATATCGGAATGAACGGCCTGCGGTCCGAGCAGCATTCTCATGCTGGTTCCCGCAACGTGGTTTCTCATTGAGTCGTCCGGGCAGTCCGACACTCGTATCATATTTCCGTATTTTCTGATTGCGGGTCCGTAATATTTCTGTCTGAATTCTATAAGAAAATCGGGGTTGTATGCCTTGACTTTATCATTGATGGACTGTAAAAGAGCCGGAATCGCATCGTAAATACTTTCAAAATCTCTTCTGTCGTCGCTGAATGGGACTTCGGGAGAATAGCAGAATGAGTCAACGAAGTCGATTTTAACGCCGTCAAGTCCCCAGTTGATCGCCTGTCCGGCTATTCTTTCGGTGAGATACTCACGAACATCGGGATATCTCGGATCGAATGTCGGTATCCACCCGTTTCTGTCAAGAATTTTATCATTGAATTTTTTGTATGCTTCGGAATCTTTTCCGCAATGGGAAAGGGAGAACCACAGCATCAGCTTCATGCCGATATCGTGAATACGGTTTACAAATCCGTTCATGTCGGGTATTTTGACGGGGCTCAGGTTCCAGTCGCCGCAGAGATTGTATCCGCCCTCGTTATCGAATTGCCAGCCGTCGTCAACGATAACCGTTTCCATGCCGTATTGTTTTGCGAGTTCGCATTGCGTGATGATTTTATCGGCGTATTGATGGTGATGCAGTGTATACCAAGTGGAATAAAGCGGCTTTTTTGCGGCTTCGGGTGTGTAGGCGTATTCGTATCCGCATTCCTTTTCCCAGAATCTGCAAACGTCTTTTATCGAATCCTGATAGAATCTGTCGGTTGTATCGATGTAAATCGTAACATGGTATTCCTTCATCTTGCGGCAGTGATTCATAAAGAACCCGAGAAAGAATTCTTCTTCCGCCGTTTCTTCTTTTACGCCGGCGGTGATTTCCTCATCGTTGACGGCATCCGAGTATGCGATAAGGACTCTGTTTCTGTTCTGGGATGAAATAAGCTGAAGAAGAGGACCGTCTTTGTCAACTGTAGACATATTCTTGCAGCCTTCCCAGTTCGGCGGGTTGTGATGATCGTATAAAGTTGAAAACGCCTGTGTGCCGTATACGTCTTTAATTGGCAGGCGCAGCTTGTATTTGATTATTTTCGGAACGGCTTCTTCTTTGAATACAACGTCCATGTCAACAAAAGTAACGCCGGGATATTCGGGGTTGGTTCTTTCCGTAAACGTTACTTTCGAATCTTCATTATAATTCTCAAGTAATTCAAAAACCATTTTTTCTCTCCTGATATTTTTTCTCGTATTATACTTTATTTAAATCTTACTGTCAATAAAAAAAGCGGAAGGTTTTCCTTCCGCTGAAAAGTTTTGATTAATAATTTTCGGAGTTGATTTCGAAATAGCTCTTCGGATGCGCGCATACCGGGCATGCTTCGGGCGCTTTTGTTCCGACGATGATATGTCCGCAGTTTCTGCATTCCCATACTTTAACTTCGCTTTTTTCGAATACGGCGGCAGTTTCAACATTTTTAAGAAGAGCGCGATAACGTTCTTCGTGATGCTTTTCGATAGCGGCTACCATACGGAATTTTGCAGCGAGAGCCTTAAAGCCTTCAGCTTCGGCTGTTTTTGCGAAATTTTCATACATATCGGTCCATTCGAAGTTTTCACCGTCTGCCGCAGCTGCGAGATTCTGCGCTGTATCTCCGATACCTTCAAGTTCTTTTAACCAGAGTTTTGCGTGTTCTTTTTCGTTATCGGCTGTTTTCTGGAAAAGAGCCGAAATCTGTTCGTAACCTTCTTTTTTTGCTGCGGATGCGAAGTAGGTGTATTTGTTTCTTGCCTGAGATTCGCCTGCAAAAGCAGCCTGAAGATTTTTTTCTGTCTGTGTTCCTGAGTATTTGCTCATTTTTTTATCCTCTTTCGTAATGTTATTGTTTATTTTAATTTCGGTTTCGTATAGTATAAAATCAGATGCGGGATGCTTGCATATCGGGCAGATATAGTCTGCGGGAAGAGTGTCGCCTTCATAGATATATCCGCAGACAGTGCATATAAAACCTTTCCTTATCGTTGACGCGGAAGGTTTTTCTTTAATGTTTCTCTGATAAAAAGAATATGTTACCGATTCGTCATCGGATAATATTTCGCAGTCCGTTACTTCGGCAAGAAACATTGTGTGTGTTCCGAGATCCGTTGCCGAAACAACCTTTGCCGAAATAAAAGCGTTTGTCTCTTCCTCTAAATATATGACTCCGTTATTCGCTCTTGCAAAAGTGATATTCTCTGTTTTGTCGGTTGTTTTGCCGGACTGAAATCCCCAATGCCTGTAGGTTGCGAATTTTGATTTTTCGGAAAGAATCGAAACGTTGAATACTCCTGTTGACAGAATCATATCGTGTGTTAAATTCGCTTTGTTTACGGCGACCGTGATTCTGTTCGGCCGGGATGTGACCTGCGTTACGGTATTTACGATACAGCCGTTATCTTTACCGTTATCACGCGCGGTCAGGACAAAAAGTCCGTAACTTAATTTAAACATCGCTTTCTCATTCATGATCAGACACTTTCTCTGCAGTTTTCGCAGGTATAAAAGATATTGATATCATACGATATAATATCCTGTTTTGTTAATGCTTTGAATTTGTCGGTCAGATCGTCTGAAAAGACATCTGTGATTTTTCCGCATTTTATACATATCAGATGGTCGTGCGGCTTTATATTGTCAAAGCGGTCGGATTTTCCGTCGAATGAAAGCTTTTTTATCAGACCGTTTTTAACAAGAAT
>JAZQQT010000111.1:0-2713 GCA_045629205.1 Eubacteriales bacterium | reverse complement strand
GAGGTAGAAATGATAAAGAACAATATTGAACTGGATGTAAAAGTTAAATGCATTGAGCAGGAAACCACGCAGTCCCGGATTGCCGAGAATATCGGTACAACGAAATCGTATGTGGACAGAATCATCAAGCGACCGGAAGGTGTTGTAAATAAGACCTTTATACAGATAATGGAGTCTCTGGGGTACGATATTGAACTCACCTATGTTAAGAGAGAAAAGTAATAATATGTTCTTCGATTGTTATTTAAGATAGAATGATTCTATCTAAAACAGTAAGGAAGAATATCAATTGCAGTACGCTTGGTCTGCCATTTGACATTGAAGTAAACAATAGAATTGAGAAATTACATACATGAGTCGAGACACGTTTTAAGTTTATTTTAATATGATATGCCATTATGAAATCATAAGCATAATCAGAAAGGAATGCCGATTGTATGAGAATATTACTTGCAGAAGATGAAAAAGCATTATCCAAAGCACTTGTAAAAATATTTGAAAAAAATAATTATTCAGTGGATGCTGTTTATAACGGTGAAGACGCTCTGTTGTATATAGAGTCAGGTGACTACGATGCTGCCGTGCTGGATATTATGATGCCTAAAATGGATGGCATCACTGTTCTCAAAAAAGCTCGTGCATCAGGCAGTAAGCTTCCTATTCTGATGTTGACGGCCAAATCGGAAATTGATGACCGTGTTCTCGGCCTTGACTGCGGTGCAAACGACTATCTGCCGAAACCGTTCGATACAAGGGAGCTTCTTGCACGTATCCGCTGTATGACACGCGGAAAGGAAGAACCTGATACAAAAATTCGTATGGGTAATATTTCACTTGACCGTGCAACTTTTGAACTGGCATCCCCTACGGGAAGCTTTCGCCTTGCAAACAAAGAATTTCAGATGATGGAAATGTTTCTTGCGAATCCCCGTCAGATTTTTTCTTCCGAACGAATTATGGAAAAAATCTGGGGTTATGACAGCGAAGCTGAAATCAATGTAGTATGGGTGTATATTTCATATCTGCGCAAAAAGCTGACGGCACTCGGGGCAAACATTCAGATTAAAGCCTCACGTAACGCCGGTTATTCTTTGGAGGACGCCGATGATTAAGAAACTAAAAAAGAAATTCATCATTCTGGCAACGGTTTCCATGTTTGTCCTTATGACAATACTCGTTAGTGTTATGAATATCATCAATTATTCGTCGGTTGTAGCAAAAACTGATACGATTCTTAACGTTCTTTCTCAACCGAATGCTCCATTCGGAAATCAGCAGGATATGCCTGGCAGACCGCCTCAGGATATTAAGGATTTTATCCCTCACGGAATGTCGCCGGAGGTACCGTACGAAGCGAGATACTTTACCGCAATGGTAACAAAAGACGGTAATATAAAAGAAACCGATTTTTCAAAAATAATATCGGTGGATAAGGAATCTGTGGATGATTATATTCAAAAAGCCGTTGCAAGCAAATCGGAACGGGGATTTATCGGACAGTTTCGGTATGCTAAACAAACGGATAATCGTATGACACGAATCCTGTTTCTCGACTGCGGCAGAAAACTTGATTCTTTCCGCACATTTATGTGGACAAGCATGGCAGTCGGTTTGCTCGGCTGCGTGATCGTCTTTATCATATTTCTTTTTGCCGCTGGTCGTATCGTACGTCCGATTGCCGAAAGTTATGAAAAGCAAAAACGCTTTATTACCGATGCCGGACACGAAATCAAAACTCCACTGACTATTATCGGGGCGAATCTTGATTTATTGGAATCCGATTATGGCGATAATGAAAGTTTCTCTGATATCCGAACACAAACGAAACGTCTCAGTGCGCTGACGAAAGATCTCGTATATCTTTCTAAAATGGAAGAATCGGAAAACAACATAAAGAAAATTGCATTCCCGGTTTCTGACCTCATTGCGGAAACCGCACAGCAATTCGGGGCGGTGGCACAAACAAACAATAATGAATTCCGTATCGTGATCGAACCAAATCTGACGATGTGCGGCTCCCCGGATGCAATTCGTCACCTGACCACTATACTCCTCGATAATGCGATGAAGTATTCTCCAGCCGGCGGTATCGTAACGCTGGATGTTGTTTCCCGAAAAAAAGACTTGATTATTTCCGTATTCAATACGACGGTATCTCCCATCTCAAACGAAAACCTTTCTCATTTGTTTGACCGTTTTTACCGCACGGATGCTTCCCGTAATTCCGAAACCGGCGGTCATGGAATCGGACTTTCGATTGCACAAGCAATCACATCTGCTCACGGAGGAAAAATAATGGCTGAAACCGTGAATGGTTCGGATTTCAGAATCACCGTCAGTATGCCACTGCAATAACCGAATATCTAATCTGCCGACAGGAACAAAAAATTCCTGTCGGTTTTTTTCTTTGCCTTTTAAGTACAGTTTAATTACGAGTTTTACAATACAAATGCAAAAACAAAGAAAGGAGTAGAAAATGAAATATCGTCATGAATGGAAGCACGTAATCAACTATGCCGATATGCTGACCCTCCGTTTTCGGCTTTCCGCCGTTATGGAGCGAGATAAACACGCAATTGGTGGTGCATATCAAATACGGAGTCTGTATTTCGACACTCTTTCCGATAAAGCACTACAAGAAAAAATCGACGGTGTAAATATTCGAGAGAAATTCCGTATTCGATATTATAACGGAGACACCTCATTTATCGTT
>JAZQQT010000110.1:0-2584 GCA_045629205.1 Eubacteriales bacterium | reverse complement strand
AGATGGCGTAACTCAACTGAAAGACGGTGCGATGCAGTTAAATGAGGGACTTCAACAATTCAATGAGGAAGGTATTCAGAAAATCGTAGATCTTGTGGACGGCAATTTGAATGGCATTGTTGCTCATCTGAAAGCAACGATCGATGTATCAAAAACATATCGCAATTTTGCCGGCATCAGCGATGATATGAGTGGACAGGTGATATTTATCTATCGTACGGACGAAATCAACGTAAAATAATAAAATGAAAACAGCGGCAAGGAAAATCCCTGCCGCTGTTTGCGTACTCTCAATAACTCGCTTATAAGTGTTGCAATAAAGAAGAAAATTTCAGTATAACAAAAATGGCATATTCATGAAGCGTTTCTCCATGAATATGCCATTTTTGTTTTGCTCGCGATCGGTTGATTCAATAGGATTTAATTATCCTTATGAGAACCAGCCTTCGGATGGACATTTTTTTATTTTACTATTTTATTATCTGACCGTTACTTTTCCTTCGCCGAGGATCTCGGTAAGAGATCCTATAAGGGCATCGGAAATCGTTACGGTCCGTTCATACATTTTGTCTTTTCTGCCGTCGGTAAAGCAGAGCCAAACTTTTGAAGGTCCGGGGTGGCTGTCGAGTATAGCAAGACAGCGTCTGCCGTTCGGATAGTCGTTTTTGGTAAACAAAACAGAAAGGACGTCTTCGGGTGGGGTAAAAAGAATAGGATCAGCTTCTTCGACAAGAGATTCGGGAGAATCAATTTTATCTATGCTGCGGCAAATCAGTCTTGCCGCCTCTGTAAAGCCTTCTCCTCCGCCCTCTTCACCGTCGCCAGACGGAGCGGTGTTTTCGGGTTTGCTGAGTTTGCCTTCGACACGCAGAATCATATCTTCCTGTATCTGAGCGGCATATTCGTCATACGCCCTTGAGAAAATCATAACATCAATATTACCGGTCAAATCCTGAAGCTGCATTATCGCATACAGTTTTTCGTTTTTGGATATCTTCTTTTCAAATTTTGACACGATACCGACGACCGTTACCGTATTACCATCGACGAAATTCGGTTCATTATTCAGTTCATAAACAGAGGGGATATCCATTTCGGCAATAGTTTCGGCATAATCTTTAAGTGGGTGATCGGAAAGGTATATGCCCGAAATTTCTTTTTCGTATGCCAGTTTTATTTTCTTCGGATATTCGGGGACAGGCGGATAATCGTAATCACGGCTTTCATCGTCAAAGCCGCCGAAAAGTGACATCTGCCCCTCGAGTTTTTCCTTTAAATCAACAAGTATATTCTTTTTGATCTCGGGATATGAAACTTCGAGCTGACGGCGATTTTGTCCGAAAGAATCGAACGCGCCGCATTTGATTAAACATTCTATCGTTCTCGAATCGATATCGGCCTTTTCGGTCATTCGGCTGTAGAAATCGTAAAAACTCTTATACGGACCGTTTTCTTCTCTTTCTTCAACGATGGCATCGACTATTTTCTCGCCGGCATTCTTAAGTCCGATGAGTCCGAATCTGATTCCGTTGCCGTCGACAGAGAAGGCACTGAAAGAACGGTTAACATCCGGCGGAAGGACCTCTATATGATGCTTCTGACAAGAAACGATATAGTCGACCATTTTGTCAGGTTTGGAAACAACCGACGAAAGAAGCGCCGCCATATACTCTTTCGTATAATGACACATCAGAAATGCGGTATAGAAAGAAACAAAAGCGTATGCCGCAGCATGAGATTTATTGAACGCATACTGAGCAAATTTTACCATCTCATCAAAGATATCGTTTGCAACCTCAGCCGGAACGCCGTTGCGGACAGATCCGGGAACATCGACAGAACCGTCATCCTTGTATTTGCCGTTAATGAAATATTCCCTTTCCTTGGTCATGATTTCAATTTTTTTCTTACCCATAGCGCGGCGAACGAGGTCTGCGCGTCCGTAGGAATATCCCGCCATGGTTCGGACTATTTCCATAACCTGTTCCTGATAAACCATACATCCGTATGTGACGTTGAGAATATTTTTAAGCAACGGATGTTTGTATGTTACTTTTTCGGGATGTTGGCTGTTTTCGATATAGGTCGGAATCGAGTCCATAGGTCCCGGACGATAAAGTGAAATAATAGCGGTAACGTCTTCAAGGCTCTTTGGTTTTAATTGGGTAAGAATATTTCTCATACCGCCCGATTCAAGCTGGAATACTCCGTCGCTTAGTCCCTGAGACAGCATCTCGAATGTTTCTTTATCATCGTAATCGATATTTTCGATTTTGAATCCAGGCACCTGTTTACGTATCAGTTTGCAGGCATCTTCGATAACGGTAAGGTTGCGAAGTCCGAGAAAGTCCATCTTTACAAGTCCTATATGTTCACAGGTATCTTTATCGAATTCGATAACTGCCATACCGTCATTTATTCCTACCGGCGCATAGGTATACGTCGGATCGGGAGTAATAACGACGCCTGCAGCATGAACACCGGTATGTCTCGGAGTATTTTCTATACTTTCACAAGTATCGAGCAACTCTTTAATCTGCGGATCGCTGTCATACATTGCCTTTAATTCGGGATTACTCTCGAT
>JAZQQT010000109.1:0-7200 GCA_045629205.1 Eubacteriales bacterium | reverse complement strand
CGAAAGGAGGAAAAACGTATATATTATTAATCAATCAAAACATTCTTAAAACAATAATTTATATAAGAATAATTTTTTGCTTGTTTTTTTTAATTTAATATGGTAAAATATATAAAAATATTAAAAGGTCAATCAATATGAATAAAAGCGGTTTTATAGGTGTAATTGACTCCGGAATAGGCGGATTATCCGTCCTAAATGAACTATTAAAAATATTACCAAATGAAAATTATATCTATTACGCAGATATAAAAAATTGTCCTTACGGTGAAAAGACATCTGAAGAAATTCAAAAACTCACATTTGCAACTGTAAACACATTAGTAGATTCAGGAGCAAAAGCCATTGTAATTGCCTGTAATACCGCAACAGGATCCGCTGTCGCTGCAATCCGGGAAAAATATGATAAATTTCCCATCATAGGAATTGAACCTGCAATAAAACCTGCTGTAACATGTTTACCGGGACAAAACATTGCGGTTCTCGCAACTCCTTTAACTATTAAACAAGAAAAATTTAAAAAATTATATACGGCAATGTCTGATAGTGCAAATGTAATACCAATCCCCTGCCCGAATCTTGCATCTCTGATTGAAAATAATTTTTCTGATAAAAAATTGATTACCGATTACCTTTATAATGTATTACGAGATTTTTTACCGGACAAACTTGACGGAATCGTATTGGGCTGCACTCATTTTACTTTTATAAAAAATCATATTCTCGCACTCTTGCCCAATGTCAAACTATTTGACGGAAACGAAGGAACGGCAAAGCAAACAAAACATTTGTTGGATACTTACGGCTTAACAGCAGACAGAAAAATCGGTAACTTCGAAATAATGACAAGCGGAAATCAACATAATACTGCCGAATTTAACTTAAAATCAATTCACTTTCTAAATTTACTTAAATAAGGAAAAAACATATGAAATCTAAATATTTCTCGAAACTTGTATTCCCGCTTTCGGTTTTCTGCGCTGTATTCAGAATTTTGGAATTAGTTTTTTCTGTCGAATACGTTTCAGGTTCTTATTTTTACAAAAACGATAGTTTAATTCCCGTTTTTTTTGATATTTTTATTTGCGTTTGTTTGATTTTCTTTTTATCATTTTCAGTTATTGCATTTTTCAAACAAAAAAACATAAAAAGCCAACAAAAAAAAGAAACTCAATCAAAGTTGAATTTAATTAAAAAAACGACCATTTCCGAATATATTTTATACTCTGTCTCGGCTGTTTGCTTACTCATTTTCGGATTGCAATTGTTTTTTAATAATGTATTAAACAAAGATTATAAAACACTTATCTCAACATTTACGCCGTATATTATAATCTTTTGTTTACTCTCGATTGTTTTTATAATCAAATTTGCTTCTTCCCCCCAAAAAACATCATCAAATAAAATAATATCAATATTATCTTTTTCACCCATTATTTTTTATATTTTAATTATTTTTGATAAATTCATCGCATGTCAAGGAATAATCAATACTGTATTTTTAACATTTGAGTTTAGTCTTCTGTGTTCTTTAATGCTTACGCTACTGAGTATTCCAAAGCTTTATTTGGAAGATAAAGTTAAATACAGATTCTTATCATTATCAATGTGTTCTGTAATATTATCGGTCGTGAAACTAACCGATGCAATTCTATATTTATTAAACTCGTTGAATGCAGATAAAATTTTTAAACTCATTTCGCATCTTAATTACATAGATTGCAATGTATATTTGGATTTTGCAAATTTCTTTCTATCAATCGGTCTATTCTTAACAGCTACAAGGCTGTTTAAAAAAATCAAAAAAGATGAATAAAAAAACAGCGATCATCACCGGCGCTTCAGGTGACATAGGCAAAGCAATAAGCGAAAAATTAGCACAAGATAATTTTAATTTAATATTAAACGGTTGGAATTCTTTTGAAAAACTGATTCCGTTTGCAGCCGATATAAAAAATAGGTATCCGGTTGATATATATTGTCATAAAGCAGATATTTCCAATGAAACACAAGTCAAAGAGATGTTTTCAAAGGCAGTTGAAAAACTCGGACATATCTCCGTTTTAGTAAATTGCGCCGGAATATCATTTGTAGGATTAATTCAGGATACAACCGAGGAAATATGGAACAGAATCTTTGACATCAATACAAAAGGTGTTTTTCTTTGTTCAAAAGAAGCTGTAAAACTGATGGTCTCACAAAAAAGTGGAAACATAATAAACATAACATCAATGTGGGGACAAACAGGTGCTTCATGCGAAACGGCATATTCGGCATCAAAAGGAGCCATTGATTCATTTACAAAGGCATTAGCAAAGGAAATTGCCCCATCCGGTATAAGAGTTAACGCAATAAGCCCCGGAATGATTGCAACAAAAATGAATTCACATTTATCACCTGATGAAATTCAATCATTTGTCAATGAAATACCGACAGAAAAAATAGGTCAACCTAAAGACATTGCAAATGCTGTTTCTTTTTTGGTTTCGGATCAGGCGTCATATATTACCGGTCAGATTATCGGCATTAACGGCGGGTATTTAATATAAAAATAAAGCCGCAAATATTGCGGCTTTAAATGGTGCCGGTGGCGGGGGTCGAACCCGCATGGTATTGCTACCACTGGATTTTGAGTCCAGCACGTCTGCCAATTCCATCACACCGGCTAATTTATTTGTATTATATCATAATTTTTTATTTTTTCAACCCATTTCATAAAATGTTACTTTTTGGATATAATTTAAATGTTAAATAAAGAAAAATTGAGTTTATCATCGTTATTTACGATATTGATTACACTGCAAACAGCCATTTATATATCATCGAATGTTCTTGCAGTAAAATTTCTTCAAATTAATAATATACCGCTTGTAGATGCCGGAACATTCCTGTTTCCGTTTGCATATGTAATTGGTGACATAATAACGGAAATATACGGCTACAACAAAGCAAAAAAAGCGATAATACTTGTTTTTTGCTGCAATATAATATTTATTTTAAGCACATCATTCGGCTTATTGATTACATCAAGCAACACGGATATCAATAACGCTTATTCTATGATTTTCAGTTTTACCCCGAGAATTCTCATCGCATCTGCAATTGCATATTTCTCAGGAGAAATATTAAATGCCAAAATAATGTATAAAATGAAAATCAAAAACAAAAAACAAGCCTTATGGAAAAGAACAATATTAAGTTCTGTCTTCGGCGAATTTTGTGATACTGTTCTGTTTATATTAATCGCATATTCAGGCATTATTGATATAAATAAAATTCTGATACTTATAACAACCGAATTTTCAATAAAGATAATTATTGAAATTATTATCGGAACACCGCTTGATTATTTATTGATTAATTCCCTTTATAAAAATCACCCTGAAATATATTCCGCAATTCAAGACGAGAATTGATTTCGTTCAATATCTCCCATTTCTTTTCGGACCATTTCGGAGCAATCAATAAACCATGAGGGCTATCCCCTGTTAATCTGTGTATTACAGTCTCCGGAGGAAGCAACCCAATAGCATAAACGATTATATCTATATACTCATCCATACTTAACATATTTACAAGACCTTGTTCATAGAGCTGAGCAAGGTCTGTATTTTTTATTATATGCAACAATTGCAACTTAATACCGTTTGGTTTAAAAGATGAAACATATTTAACAGAATCAAACATATCATTATGAGTTTCATCAGGTAAACCAAAAATCAAATGAACAATATAATCCAAAGAAGCATTACGCAATTTAACAACTGCCTGCTCGAACACAGAATTATCATAACCTCGTCTTATAAACAAAGCACTTTTTTCATTTGACGTCTGTAAACCGAGTTCGATCCAAACAGGCTTAATTTTATTTATTTCAGAAAGTAAAACAATAATATCATCATCAATACAATCCGGACGGGTTGCAATAGAAATTACTGCAATATCTGGATGTAGTGCTGCTTCGTAAAATACAGAAGAAAGATATTCAACAGGAGCATAAGTATTTGTATACGCCTGAAAATATGCAATATATTTACCTGATTTTTGTTTTTTTAATAAAAGGGTTTTCCCATTCTCAATTTGTTCAGAAATAGATAGCTTGGGGGACTGAGCAAACTCCCCCGATCCTCCCTCACTGCAAAAAATGCATCCTCTTGTTCCTATTTTACCGTCACGATTAGGACAGGTCATACCTCCATTTAATGCAATACGATATAATTTCTGTCCAAACCTACTCTTTAAATATTCATTAATGGTAAGATAATGTTTACGATCATTCATGTCAGTATGAAAAATCTTTATTTTGAAATGGAATTATTACTTCATTAAGAAATTTTTCAGAATATTTTTTAGCCCCATTTAAATTCATATCGGTATAATTTCCACATTCAATAGGAGAGGCACCGGAAATTTTACCGGTAAAGTGCATAACATAATTCAACGCATCAAGTAACAATTGACGCAAATCAACATAAGATGATTCGCCTGAAATTATCAGATAAAATCCGGTTCTGCATCCCATGGGACCGAAATAAACAATCCGGTCTTTAAAAAAATCATCATTACGAATATAGGTAGCAATCAAATGCTCAAGAGCATGGACTGTTCCTGTATCCATAACCTGTTCTCTGTTAGGTCTGATAAATCTGACATCGTATGTATAAATATTTTTACCATTGATGTTATCTATTCTTGATATATATATACCAGGAATAAGTTTATTATGATCAATACTAAATGAAGGTATTCTATCCATTTGTCTCCTCAGTGTAGTTTTTCAGCAGCAACAATAGTATTCTTCAAGAGCATAGTAATTGTCATCGGACCTACCCCACCGGGAACAGGGGTGAGGTATCCCGCAACTTGTGATACTGATTCGAAATCCACGTCTCCGAACAGTTTTCCGTCATCGCATCTGTTTATTCCGACATCTATTACAATTGCACCAGGTTTTACGAAATCTGCCTTGATAAATTTTGCTTTTTTCATTGCAACAACTAAAATATCTGCATTTTTTGTATAAAAAGTCAAGTCCTTGGTTTTTGTATGACAAACAGTTACAGTTCCGTTTTCAGCCTGCAATAACATAGCAACAGGTTTTCCGACGATGTTACTTCTTCCGATGACAACACAGTTTTTCCCGGAAATAGATTCACCGGTGCTTTTAATCAACTCAATGATACCGGCAGGAGTACAAGGTAAAAGGTCAGGATTACCAGCCATTACTTTTCCGACATTATACGGATGAAAACAATCAACATCTTTATCTGGAGAAATAGCATTCGTAATTACGGAAAAATCAAGATGAGAAGGAACAGGTGCCTGAACAAGAATACCACTGACATCATCAGTATTATTTAAAGATTCTATTAATGAAAGCACCTCGGACATCGATGCATTATTCGACAAAAGATATTCAAATGATTTTATACCAACTTGTTCACAGGCTATTTTTTTATTACGAACATAAACTTTTGAAGCCGGATCATCACCTATCAGCACCACTGCCAAACCGGGGAAAATACCATTTCTTTTTAAATCGTCACATTCTGTTTTGATATTGGCTCTTATTGCTTGAGCAAGTAATTTTCCATCTATTATTTTACAAGACATTTTATTCCTCCGTTTTTACATCAGATTCAGTAAGTTGATTATTATTAGTTAAATATTTAGAATCAAGTTGCGCATTATCAATAGACTCTCTTGCTGTTTGATCATCAACCACATAAGATTGCGGAATACTTGCGACCTCCGGTTTATAAATCTCAGCATACTGATTATCAATTTTATCGATTTCTGACTGTTTTTTTTCAACTAATTTATCTAAAATCCCTGTTTTCAGAAGAATAAATAATATTAACCCAACCACTGAAATAATACCGGACAACACTTGAGAAACGCGTAAATTAAAGATATACAAACTATCTGTGCGTAATCCTTCGACAAACATTCTGACAATACCATACCAAACCATATAAAGAAAAATTATTTCACCATCTTTTTTCTTGAATTTACGAAAATAAATAAATAATAAAATAAAACCTATAAAATTAGCAAATGACTCATAGAAAAATGTCGGATGATACGGCCCCTTACCATTTACAGTCATACCCCAAATCAGGTCGGTTACATATCCATAAGCTTCCGCATTAACGAAATTACCCCACCTGCCGATAAATTGACCGATTAAAAAGCCCATTGCTCCGATATCAAACAAGGCTAACATTTTTATTTTCTTAATTTTTGAATAAATAAACCCTGTTAAAAAGCCTGCAATTACAGCCCCATAGATTGCTAATCCACCATTTCTGATGTCCAACATTTCAGAAAAAGAATTAAAACTGTCAAGCTTGAAAATCACATAATAAATACGCGCGCCTATCAGCGATGCCGGAACACCAATCAATGCAACATCAACGATATTGTCGCCTGTTAATCCGCAAAATTTAGCCTGAGACATCGCAAATAATAATGCAAGGACTAAACCGCATGTAATAATAATGGCATACCAATAAATGTCAATACTGCCGAAAAGATTATGAATAGCAACACGATCAATAGTAAACGGTCCTAAACCAATACCGTCAAAAGAAATCACATTAGTAGTTGTAGATGCAAACATAAATACCTCCGAATAATAATATTATACCACATTATTTATTTAGATACAATATAAAATATACTTGAAATACTAAAAAAAAATGATATAATAATAAAGAAATACTAAAGTAGGATAATAAAATGAAATTTAAATATGAGAAAAAAGGTAATATTTGTCTGATTTTATCAACATTGTTATGGATTATTTCTATTATATTAATGATTGATTATAAATCATTTAATGAAAACATAGTTTGGCCGCTACCTTATAAAGATGCGAATTCGTTTAGTTTAATCACGTATTTTGTTACCTTCGCTATTTTTCTGATATCGCTGTATTTACTGACTTTATTAAAAAAAGAAAAAAAATACTTTTCGGTATATATATTAATCGTATTTGAGATTTACACATATCTTACTCCCCTATTGTTTAAAACAGGAAATGCATTTGATTTATATTTAAAATCACTGTTTGATATTACACAGCAACGATTTTATACAAGAACATTAAAAAGTCTGATTTTCATCATTTCGCTTGTATTATTAATAATAGCATTAAAATCTACATTCAAAAAAACATTTTATTTTTTTATACTATCA
>JAZQQT010000108.1:0-8296 GCA_045629205.1 Eubacteriales bacterium | reverse complement strand
TACCATCTTCGCCGGAAACCGTGGCAGTATATGTCCCCGGTTTTGTGGAAGCGCCGACACGCCAAGTCCATGAGACATAACCGCTGTCATCAGACATAGCAGAACCGAGACCCTGCGCAGTGGACGGACCGGACGAATAAAGAACCGTTATTCCGAATTCGGAATCCGGTTTTCCTCTTACGGTCAAGGTTATTTTGCTGCCCGCTGATACAGGAGACGTAACAGAAACCAAAGAAATACCGTCGGTAGTTTCGTATGAAGGCATAGTTCTGTCGGATACGCCTGCTGACGGATCATCAGCTTCGGAAACATAAGAAGAGTTGGGCGCTATTGCGACATATCCGTCTGCCTTTTTTGAAGAATCCGAAGTGGGAAGAAACCAAAATCCTACAAGGGCGACAGCCGAAGCCGATACGGCAAGAATTCTTTTCGTTACGATTTTCATGGTAATAACACCGTTTGAATCAATCTATGAATTTACTCCACTGAACATTATCGCATGATAACAGTCTTACACTCTTTCCGGTGTCGCAAATATTTATAACGCGATCGGTTTTATATACAAACAACATTGCCGCCGTTCCCGCGCCCGGATTTTCACGAAGGAAAGAAACCGTATCTTTAACCGAATCAAACGAGAACAATTTACCCTTTTCGGAAAGGCTGTAGCCAAATCCCTCGCCTTCAAGAAGACCTTTATCCTTAAGTTCCGAAAGAATGCGCATCACAGACTCTGCAGAAAGAACGTCTTCGGGAAGAGGATATCCGGTATAACCTTTGAATACAGAAGAAAACCGGTCGACCTTTTCGAGACGGGCAAGAGAACGAAGTCCGAACGAATCGCTCTTTTCGGAGCAGGCTGACATAAACGTCATCCATTGCTCATAAGAAAATTCTTCGCTGATTTTTTCCGAATCCGGATTTGTAATTCTCGGAGCGACAAAATTATTGATAAAGTCGCAGAACGCATCACGCGTAACATTGGCATAAAGATTATAGATACCGTTACAAAGAACGGATACGATTCCGAAGCCTCTGTGCAGACAGTAATCATAAACGCATCCGTTGCTGACCTGAACGGAAATAACCTCGTCGGGGGTGAACAAAACGCTGGCAAGAGCTTTTCCTTTTGCCGTAGCAACGGCTCCGTCGGACGATGATTCGGCAAGAGCAAAGGACTCAAGAACGGATGCATCCCCTACCGTTCCGACAGGTTTGATCGGAGATGCCTTGGAATTAAGGCCCGCGAGGAAGCACAACTCCGCCATATCGCTGCCGGTGAAAGAAAGTTTATAAGAACATTCGGGAGCAACCGGCTGAGATGACCCGCCTATAATGCCGCGATACTGAGAACAAAGAATGTTGTATAACTGAAGTGTCGGGCTCGACTTAAAAACAACTCTCAAATCGGGAACATTTTTTTCATCATCTTCAACAACAAGCTTTTTAATCGAAGAAATAACACTTGCAACAGGATTTGAAGCCGTCTTTTTTTCGCCCGGTATTTCGGTGTCGGAAAATTTTTCTTCGGCTTCGGCAGGAAGTTCCACACCTCTGACCGAAAGAGCGGCATAATAACAGGAGGCAAAAACAAGGGTCAGGAAAAGCAGCATGAATATTCCGGCAAAGATATTTGTGGGTTTCTGAATCCCCATTACCGATAATATCCCCTGTTCGGTCTGCTGTTCCCTGAGAATTGCGACATCCCTGTCGGCACAAGCGCATACGACACAAAGCTGATCACAGTTAGAACAGAAAAGAACAGTCTCTCCGCTTACCGATATGCCGGTATACGACTTTGCTCCGCACCAACAATCGCAGCGGCAGGTCAGGCTGCTGACCTCACAGTGCGTGCAATCATATTTTCTGTGCTCGGTAGTTGTAACCGTATAATAATCACGACCGCAGATACAGAGAGGATTTTCGTCATCGTCCGGTTCTTCCGGTGCGGGATCTGCAGGCTGTTCTTCTTCGGGCACTTCTTCCCCGTTTTCGATTCCCGGTTCTTCGGTATCGGCTGTTTCCTCAATGTCCGCAGTGTCTTCCGTCTCTTCCGGTTCGGCATAAACACAGAATGAAAAGCCGATGAAGACCGATATCAGAAGTATCGCGGAAAGTAAATACATAAAAATTCTTTTCATATAAATACCTCCACAAAAGCGCACACCACAGTAAAGAGCAGACAGGAAATAAGACAAAAACCGATTATTTTAAAAATCGGGAGAAGCTCCTCTGTTGAAACGGTTCTGACAGAATCAACCGGATCCGTATCTTTCCGGGACAAAAAATCTTTTGCCGCCGACAAACCGACTGCAATAAGACCGCAATATAAAAACGGCAGACGGACATCCCATCCGACGAATGAACATATCAACATAATAACGATAAACGGGGCAATGGCAAGCCAACTGCTGTCGGATTCTTTGGGGATGACTATATTGATAAGGTAAAAAGAAATACCCGAAATAGCCAGTCCGAGGAAAAAGAACAAAATTGCTTTTCCGACGGTCAACGATGATCCGAACGAAACGAACAAAGTAAAAACTATAAGTGAAACGAGTCCGACGGTTCTGTTTACAGAGAAATAATTTCTGAAATTCATATCTTCTCACCTCACAGAAACTTCTTGAAAAGCACAAGCGAAACAAGAAGACACTGAATCAGTCCGACGATTGCGGCAGCAGCAGCCGGAACATATTTATTATCGCATTTTGCTTTTATAAACATGTAAAACGGACAAAGAGTAAAAAGTATCGCGGTCAGTCCGAATGTAATGCTTCCCCATCCGGTAAGAATACGAAGCAAAACACCGATAAAGGCAATTATTGCCGGGACACAATGATAAAGTCCTACTGCCCTGACGGATCTGACAAAATCTATTTTGTTTTTGCAGATGACGGAACAAAGGAAAGCGGCTCCGGACTGAAGAAGCGTAAATCCGAGGCTATACAACAAACTGATAAGCAAAAAAAGAAACACCTGACCTACGGAAATATAACCGAGAACGGTCTTATCGATTCCGATGTGCAAAAACGAAAACAAGTAACATGCAACAGGAAAAACCACAAGCAGCCAATTTCCATACGGAGCCGGCGAATCGTAAAATATTTCTCCGTTCACAAAAGAAGCCATCAAACGGAAAACATCAAGCTTTGTTTTATCGGATAAATGACGTTTCCCCGGTTTTATATGTGCGTCATTCACCGTATTTTGAGGGTCCATAAAAACTCCTTAATACATAACTTTCCAAGATAGCAAATATAATATCACATAGAGGATTATTTGTCAATACCGGGTAAAAAGAGCACAAAAATCTTGACAACAGTATAAAATAATACTATAATTATCCAAAAACCAACTTAAGGAACATTATTATGAAAATAGCACTTATAGCTCACGACAAAAAGAAACAGGATATAATCCAACTCTCCATCCGATATAAAGACGTTCTGGCAGAGCACGAACTTTACGCAACCGGAACTACCGGAACACTGATCATGGGAGAAACAGGTCTGCAGATTCACAGAATGAACAGCGGTCCTCTCGGAGGCGATCAGCAGATAGGCGCAATGCTGGCAAACGGAGAACTCGATCTGATTATTTTCCTGAGAGATCCGTTAACGGCACAGCCGCATGAACCTGATGTCTCGGCTTTGCTGCGTCTTTGTGACGTTCGTAAAATCCCGCTTGCGACAAACTGCAGCAGCGCAATAATTATGCTGGATGCACTCAAATCAGGAAGCTTTCCGAAATAATTGAAACAAATCTTGCAATACCATCTTGCTTAAGGTATAATTTAAGCAGATATCCATAATATAAATATAACGAGGTATTCACTATTATGAAAAAACTACTTGCACTTATTCTTGCAGTTACACTTGTATTCAGCCTTTCGATCTTTGTTTTTGCAGAAGGCGAAACCGTGACCGATGCACCTGCGGCAACAGATACAGCCCCTGCCGGCACGGAAGAAGGCGAAAACACGGAACAGCCTTCCGCATGGCAGCAATTCTTAAGTGTTGCGGCAACATTTCTTCCGATCGTTCTTATCGTTGTCGTTTTTTATTTTCTTATGATAAGACCCCAGAAAAAGCAGGAAAAGAAAACACAGGAAATGAGATCGTCCATCACAATAGGAGATCAGGTCACAACTATCGGAGGAATCACCGGTATAGTTCGTCAAATCAAAGATGATGATATCTTTATTATTGAAACCGGCGCCGACAAAAACAGAATTTCCATCCGCAAATGGGCAATACAGTCCAAAGACACTATTTCCGAATAATAATCATATTGTTTTAAGAATCATCAATGGGACTTTTCAATTTCAATAAAGACGGAAAAGGCGTGACGAAAACAGAAAAAGAAGCACCCGCAATAGTTCTGTTTTTTTCGAGATATTTCAGAAATTTCTGGCGTATCGTATGTTTGAATCTGCTGTATATTTTTGCGTGCGCTCCTATTATCACAATCGGACCCGCAACGGCAGGTCTGACATATGTTCTCAGAAATTACGGCAGAGCAAGACCGGTTGATATGTTTTCCGATTTTTTTGCGAAAGCAAAAGAACATTTCTGGAAATCACTGCTGATTTCCGTTTTGGATTTACTTTTTGCGGTAATAGCCGTAGAGTCATATTTTTTATGGACAGACCCGGATTTCACGTTTCCGCAAATGCTGAGAACCATCGGTATAGTAGTCGTAATCGTTATTTCGATTTTTTACGTATGCACAAACTTTTATCTTTTTCCCATGCTTGTTTCATTTGATTTACCCCTGAAAAAGGTTATCAGGAACAGCATTATCCTCGGAATGTATAAATGGGGACCGAATCTTCTCATGCTGATTTTCAATGCGGCAGTAATTGCGGCCTGTATAATGCTTTGGCCGTCTTCACTTTCGGTCATAATTCTTCTTCCCTTTTCAACCTGTTGCTTTTTTAATAATTTTGTAGTATTCCCCGTTTTAATGAAACACGTTGCTATACCCGAAGAAAAACCGGAAGACATAAAAGAGGACGAGACAGTGTTCTCAGATACACTACAGTAAGCCATTATCTCCGAGTTTAACTCGGAGATTTTAACTATACAAACAGGAAGCTATTATGGACGAACAAAACGAAGCAATGGTTACGGAAAGTAAAAAAACAAGAACAGGAACATGGATAAAAGCAGTATCTGTTCTGCTTGCAGCTGCCGTTATAGGCGAGTTTTTATTTTTCGGAATAAAAATAAATAAGCTTGAATCGGCAGAGAAAAAAAATATTGAATCAGACGTAACCGAATATGCCGCGAAAATCGATAAGCTGAATGACGAAGTAATCTCTCTCAAAAATCAGCTATCGGAAGCAAACGCTGTTATCAATTCACTGAGAAAAAATCCGGAGAGCAGCGGAGATGATCCGTTTTCGCTCGTTTCGGTCGCAGAAAGAGTCAAGCAATCTGTAGTGGGAATACGGGTCACTATCCCCGGTCAGACAATACAGTCATGGTTTTACAGTTATACAACAAATGACTCGATTGAAGAAGGCAGCGGAGTCATTCTCACCGAAGACGGATATATTATGACAAACGAGCACGTTATCACCTCGGCAAAGACATATAAAAACGCACTGCTTGACGTAATAATGAATGACGGAACAGAATATGAGGCGACAATTGTTGGCTCAGATTCCGTAAATGACATTGCGGTCATCAAAATAGAAATTTCGGGATTAAAGCCGATAGATATCGGTTCTTCAGATTCTCTCAAAGTGGGTGAGACCGTTCTCGCCGTAGGTAATCCCCTCGGAACAGATTTTGCGGGAAGCGTTACAATGGGTATCGTTTCCGCCCTTAACCGCCAGCTTTCAACCGAAAACACATCGGAATCAATGATTCAGACAGACGCAGCAATCAACCCGGGAAACAGCGGAGGAGCACTCGTTGATTCGGCGGGATATCTTATAGGAATCAACACACAGAAAATCGCCTCAACGGAAATTGAAGGGCTCGGGTTTGCCATTCCGATAGATTACGCACTCCCGATAGCCAGACAGCTCATTGAATACGGATATGTGCGCGGAAGAATCACACTCGGACTCTCGGGGCAAACGCTTACTCAAAGATACGCGCTGTATTACGATTTACCCGAAGGGCTTATCGTAACCGATGTTACCGAAAATGCCGGAGCAGATCTTGCAGGTATAAAGGTCAACGACGTTATAACCGAATTTGACGGCGTAAAAATCAATTCGATGGAAGATATCGAAGAAATAAAAGCAAAACACAAGGTCGGAGATATTCTGTCCATAACCTATTTTCAATACAAAACCAGAACATACACAACCGAAAACATAATTCTTATGGAAGATAAGAGTCAATAATATTATTAAGAGGTAAAATTCTGTTATGAAAAAGATATTGCTCAAACAAATTGCAATTATGTTAGTAATAATAATACTGTTCGGGACATCGGCATGTGCAAACACTCCGCAGCAGCCGCAGCAACCCGAACAAAAAGATCCTCAGCAGCAAGAAGAACAAAAAAAAGAACCGACAGAAGAACAATATGAGGAAAAAATTCCGGAACCCGAGTATATTTACGAGCATGTTGTAATAATCGGCGTTGACGGGGCCGGAGCGTTTTTTAAAGAAACCGATATTCCGAATGTTTACAGAATATTTGAAAACTCGGCAACAACATACAAAGCTATTACGGCAACTCCTTCGATAAGCGGTCCGGCATGGGGTTCCCTTCTCTGCGGTGTCAAACCTGAATTTCACCTTATGAGAAACAGCACGATTTCCGAAAAAGAACATTCAATGGATTCCGAATATCCGTCGATTTTCAGGATTGTAAGAGAAAAATATCCCGATGCAGAATTGGCTTCGTTCTGCAATTATTATCACATCAATATCGGTATTATCGAAAACGAAATCGGAGTCCATAAAGAAAAAGGCAGCGACGAAGCGATAACAGCCAACATACTGACATATCTTGACACTGTCGTTCCGAAACTGCTTTTCGTTCAGTTTGATTCTGTTGACGGAGCCGGACATACATACAATTACGGTTCTGAAAAGTATCTTGCGCAGATTACCGAAGTGGACAAACTAATCGGTCAGATATACGACAAATACGAGACTTTGGGTGTAACCGATTCCACTCTTTTTATCGTAACTGCCGACCACGGAGGAACGCCATACGGACTTCACGGAGGATCAACACCAGCAGAAATGGAAATATTCCTCGGTGTAAAAGGGAAAACCGTTGTAAACGGAACCATAGGCGACTGTGAAATCAGAGATATTGCAGCCATAACGGCATTTGCGTTGGGAGTAGATATCCCCGACAACTGGAGCGGAAAAATACCGGATAATCTGTTTGAGGGTGTAAAATCAATAAAGCGTAAAGAATTTGATCCGCCGATTCCCGAAAACCGTAAGCATGAAACAGAAGAAACTCCCGATCCGTTCGGCGGAAACTACCTGACCGACATTCTCGGTAAAAACAACTGCAAACTGATACTGCCGTTCGACGGAGATATCAGCGATGTTACATACAATTACGATACGGAAATCTCGGGAAAACTTTATTTTTCGCCAGGCTATCACGGTCAATGCGCAACATTTGACGACGGATTTATAACAGTAAGAGGTTTTAAATTCGACAAAGACAGTTTTTCCGTTGCGACATGGGTAAATTCCATGGTAATCGATACCGGAGCAATACTATGCGGAACAAAAGGCAATCAAAGATGTGACAGCGGCATGGAAATAGGGTTCGGGGACGGTTACGTATCATTTATTCTTGCCGACGGAAATAATTTTAGATTCGAACCGCAAATAAGCACACCGAACGATAATATAAACGGATGGATGCATTTGATTCTGACCGTTGACAGACAAAACAACAAAGTCACAGTATATTGTGATTTCGAAAAAATCGGCGAAGCGGATATTCCTTCCGAAGTTGAAAACAAATCGGCGAACGGCATGAAATTCAACATAGGACAAAGCGCGATGAACAGCGACAATCCCTTAACGGCATCACTTGACGACTTTATTATCTATGACGGCGTTATAACCGAAGAGCAGATCACAAAACTCAAAACATATTACGGGAAATAACACACGGGCGGCGGAATGATCCGCCGCCTTTAATAATTCGATATTTTGTTGAAAAAAACTATTGACAAAAGAAAACAGAATAAGTATAATATATAAGAAAAAAATCCAAATAGCGGAATTGTGTAAAGGTAGCACGACAGACTCTGACTCTGTTTGTTGGGGTTCGAATCCCTATTCCGCTGCCA
>JAZQQT010000107.1:0-5882 GCA_045629205.1 Eubacteriales bacterium | reverse complement strand
TGTAGTCGGTTTTTTTTGAAGCGTCGAGACGGTAATATTCTCCGTAATTCTGCGACGGGGGAAGGATGCCGCCTATCCGGAACACCGGATTGTCGGCGGTGATATAGGTAAACCCGTTTTCGGAGCGGGTGACGTATTTTGTGTCGATTTCCGTAACTAACATATCTGCCTCTTTAAATATTTATTTAGTATATAATAGCATACATAGGAACTTTTTTCAACACTTTTTTTTAAAAGAAAAAAGGGCGGAAAAGTGTGGTAAAATATATATGCGGTTTTGGGCTTCGGTATCCGGGTTCCGTGCCTTGCCCGAGACCGGACGCCGACGGTTTTAATCCGTAACGTGAAGCAATGAAAGGAATCATCTGTATGAAAAAAGCGATCGGTCTCTTTTTGTCAGCCGTGATTTTTGCCCAAGCGCTGATGTGTCTGACATCGTGCGGCGCGGATAAGTCCGCGGCTCCGATAAAAATAAAGGCGCTCATCGTTCCGAAATTTGAGATCGGAGAAATGAGCGGCGATGATATAGGCGAAGCGCAGTTGTTTTATGAGGAATACTGCGGCGGCGCAAAAGAAACCGCCGTGCCCAATATGCCGGGAACGGCCCGCTTTTTCGTTAACGGGAACAGCGGAGCGGCTGTTTTGGTTTCGGGAATGGGCAAAAATGCCTGTGCCCTTGCCCTGACGGCTGTTTTGTCGGATAAAAATTACGATTTTTCGGGCGCATATATCGTTTCCGTCGGCTGCGCCGGAGGAAGCGCGGGATTAACCACTCTCGGCGATATCGTTCTTGTTACCGGCGCCTGCGACAATGAACTCGGGCATACCGCCGATATACGGGAATTTGAAGACGCGAACTCGCAGACGACGTGGTTCGCGGACAGCTCCTACGACGTCACCGCGGGCAAACTGCTTTCTTCCGCGCTCGCGGATAAGGTTTACGGTATAATCAAGGACTTTAAGCCTTACACTACGGACGCCTCAAAAAGAGTGATGGCGGCGAACTTCGGCGATGAAGAATGGGCTGTGCGGGAACCGGCGATCATAAAAGGAACGGCGCTTTCGGGCGACAGTTATTGGAAAGGCGAGATCGGACACAATAACGCCCTTAAAATAGTCGGGAGCCGTAATATGCCCGATCCTTACGCCGTTACCGAAATGGAAGAACTGACCGTTGCCAATACCGCCGAATGTTACGGAATGCTCAACAGAATTATTTCCTTACGTGTCGTTGTTGATTTGGACGTGTTTTTGGGTAACGACAGTCCCGAAAGTATCTGGTCCGGGGACGGAGGCAATGATGCAAGCGGAGACAACAGCGCGTCGATAGACATATTCGAGTCGGCGATGAGAAGTCTGTTTGACGCTTCGAAAACGGTAATCGACGCCGTGCTGAATGGAGAATTTGAGGCGAACCGATAAAAGGGCGGCTTCGTTCCGGATCATTCCGAAAATATCAAAAATCGGTATCAATATGCGAAAACACCTGCCGGAAAGGGATAACTTTCCGGCAGGTATCTTTGTCTTGAAACGTATTTCGTTTTCGGCGCGGCAACAATTCCGACATCAAAATCATTATCGGCAGGAGCGCCGAACACAGGAGGTGTTTTTTTGAACAGTATTTCATGGATCAAACTTGACGTGGGGATTTTTCAGAACCGTAAGATCCGCCACATAAGAACCTTGGAGGACGGGGACAGACTCGTCCTTCTTTTTATTATGCTTCTTACCGTTGCCGGGAGGTGCAACGACGGAGGCAGGATCTTTATGAGCGAGGGGATACCGTATTCACGGGCTTCGCTTGCGGAGGAGCTGGGGCTGGATACGGAAACCGTAAGCCGAGGTATGAGCATATTCCGCAAACTCGGAATGATAGACGGAGATGCAAAATATCCGAGGATTTCAGGATGGGAGAAAAACCAGAATATAGACGGACTTGAAAAAATGAAAGAGCATAACCGTGCCCGACAGAAAAAATGGTATGATGACGCAAAGAAAAAGGAGGAAGATGAAAAGAAGAAGGCAGAAAGAGAGGAGAATATTAAACAAATACTTGAATACAGCGAAGCGGTTATTTCGGGAAGCCAAAAGTTGTGACGTGCACACAGTTTGACGTAAAACAGGTGTGAAAAATATATGAAGTCATTAAAAACGGATGTGAAATATGTGTGTCATAGCACAAATCCGAAATTCGGTTTCCTTGAAATCATCACGTTTTTTGAGCAACCTAACGTTAGGCTAACGTTAGGATAACGCAAACCTAACGTTAGGCTAACGCCACAGAATAGAAAAGAAAAGATAAGAATAGATAAGAATAGATGAGAGGCAAAACCGAACGGAAAAGAAATTCACACACACAAATTTTCTTTTTTTTTGCGCGCTGCGAAAATTATATAAAATAGGTTCTTGTCAATAGTTGTTTTATTTATATGAAATCAATAAATCATAATTTAAAGAAAAAATCGCAAGAACTTGCTATTTAATATTGACAAGTTAGTATTTGATGTGGTATAATATATTAAAGTTATTTATTATGAAACGAAAGGAGATGGTTTTTTTGCATATAAGTTATAAAAAAATGTGGATATTACTTATTGAGAAAAATATTTCTACTGTTCGTTTTCGGCAGGATTTGAATATTGCGACAGGAACGATGACAAAATTAAGGCGAAACGAAGAGGTGGCACTTTCCGTATTGCTGAGAATCTGTGATTATCTTGAATGTAATATTGGTGATATTTGTGATGCTGTAAAAGATGAATGTTGATAATATTTAGGAGATTGTTATGGCTTATTGTATTAAATGCGGAAACTTATTAGAATCTGGCTCTAATTTTTGTAAGTCTTGCGGAACACGTGTTTCATCAGACAGTGAAGAAACTGTATCAGAGCGAAAACAGGAATTTCTCGGAAAAATTATAAAATGTCCTTCATGCGGCGCAGAGGTTCCTTCTATGTCTGCTATTTGTCCTGATTGTGGGCATGAGTTTAATTCAGTTAAAATTTCCGAGTCGCTTAATAATTTTATTACAAAAATAAATGACTGTGACAACCAAATTGCTTCTGAGCCAAAAACAAAAAAAGGATGGTCATCATGGTCGAAATGTGGTAAATTTTTGTGGGTAATTTTAAATTTATGTACGCTTTGTATCCCTTTGATTATCTATATGGTGATGCCGCTTATTACAATCAATAAACAACCAACGCTTAGCGTAGCAGAACAACGTAAATATAATTTAATTAGTAATTTTGTTTTTCCAAATGATAAAAGTTCTATTATCGAAGCTATCAGATTTATTCAGGGAAAAATTAAAGCAATAGCATCATCATCCATAATAGGGAATAATTTGTATTGGGCTAATGTTTGGAATAATAAGGCTATTGATTTGGGTAATCAAGCCAATTTGGTTCTTAAGAATGATTCTATGGTTAATTTTATGATATCCGATATAAATCAGTCAATGGCGGCAATTAAGAAAAAAGTAAGGAATAAAGCACTGATTTTTGTGGGTATTATGATTATTATGTTACTCATATTGATTGGTTTATATAATTCTGATGACTATGTCATTGATACAGAATCCACAAACTCAATCCAAGCAGAGCATGTAGCATTTAGCGGTTGGATCAGCGATAATTATAAAATCGGTGAACAAGGATGCTTTTTTTATGTTAAAGAAAATGGTAAGGTAGGAGCAAAAATTGATGTTATTTGCGTAAAAGATGCGCAAAACGAAATTGAAGATATTATTAAGGCAGATAAGCGTAATCCAAATGATTTTTCATTAGATGATGGGACAGTTTATATAAATAATTATGATATTTCATTTGGAAGCTATTCTGACAATAGTGACTCGACCGAGATTCAAATATTTATTCAAAATCTACTTGCAATGGATGTTGATTCAGAACGTATTTATGAGATAGAATTAGACCCGCAATATTCTACAGATAGAAAAGAATTATTTGACGTTTCATCAATTCTCTTTAAAATCGAATTAAAATATGAAGAAATAAACGGATATCATATAATTTATGTTAAATAAGAAGAGGTTAATATGTCTATATTCAATAATAAAAAAACTGGTGGATTATCAGATGTTATTCGCTGTGATGAACAGGATTATCTGATTTGGAAATGGCATCCGAAGGATACGGAACTTGGCGCAAACAGGCGAGAAAACGAAATCAGATTCGGTTCTTCTTTGCGTGTAAAAGACGGCTCTGTTGCCGTATTTGTATATAAACAAAAAGACGGAATATTTCAGGACTATATCGAAGGTCCGTTTGATGAAACAATTAAAACAAAAAACTTTCCTGTCCTGTCAAGTCTTCTTGGTTTGGCATTTGACGGAAGCTCACCTTTTCAGGCAGAAATATATTTTATAAATCTTGCCTCTATTATTCAGTCGAGATTCGGGATTCCTTTTTTTGATGTGTATGACCCACGTTTTCCGGATTTTGGAGTTCCTGTTGCTGTAAGAGGAAATATATCCTTTAAGATTTCGGATTATAAAAATTTCATTAAGCTACATAGACTTGATACTTTCTCTCTTGAAGATTTCCAAAAGCAAATAAAAGATGCAGTTGCAAGATATGTGAAAGATACTGTAGCAAATGCCCCCGCTGTAAATAATATTCCTGTTTTTCAAATCGAATCAAAAATCGGAACTATCAATGATATTGTTGAGTTTGATATTTCCACTCGTCTCGGTGAAAATTTCGGAGTCAAGGTTTCCGGTGTGGATATCTCTACAATAGAAATTGACAAGTCAAGTTACGGTTATAAACAACTTGCTGCCGTTACCAAGGAAATGACAGCCGCAAAGGTTCAGGCTGAAACAGAAGATTATATTGAAAAAATGCGGATTCAACGTGAAGAAGGACAATATGCAATGCATAAGCAGACACAATCTGCAAATATCGGAGCATTTCAAGTTGAAAAGCAATCCGAGGTCGGTATTGCAGGAGCTGACGCACTCGGTCATATGGGCGCAAACGGCGCCGGCAGTGTTAATCTCGGGGACAATGGCAACGGCTTTAATCCGGCTGCTATGATGGCGGGAATGACACTCGGAGGCGCAGTCGGGCAAAATATTGCAGGAACAATGAACGGCATTATGAATGGCAATACACCGCAAGTAGCTACTACGCTGCCGCCTCTTCCGCAGGTCGTTTATAATATTGCCGTAAACGGACAATCTACCGCACCATATGATATATCAACACTTACTCAAATGGCACAATCCGGTCAAATAGATGCTTCTACACTTGTATGGAAGCCGGGTATGACAAATTGGACTGCAATCTCTGCGGTTACTGAATTGTCCGCTGTGATTAGCTCGATACCGCCGGAAATCAAATAAATATTATTTAGTAACATTTTTGATGAAAAGGTCTTGCCTGAAAAGCAGGACCTTTTCATTTAGTTTCCTTGTTGATTTCTTTTTCGGACTTATATTGAACCGGAACCGAACCGGAAACGGAACACAAGTGAAAAAATTCGGCGAAAAACAGACAGGAAATAAACCAAAACCTGCCGAAACACCCCTTGCGGTTATGGGATTTTGGGGAAATCCTAACGTTAGGCTAACGCTACAGAATAGAAAAGAAAAGATAAGAATAGATAAGAATAGATGAGAGGCAAAACCGAACGGAAAAGAAATTCACACACACACAATTTTTTTCTTTCTTTTTTGCGCTTCGCGTATCAGGAAAAAAGTTTTCGGTTTTCGGATTTATTTAAGTGAGGAGCAGTGCGGAGCAAGTGATGTTTTGCGACAAAGTCGCAAAAGTGATGCCGCCTTTGGCTTGTGATGTTGTTCGCTCTGCTCACAGTGATGTTTTGTGCCTTGCACAAAGTTGACGAAAGCGGGAAGCCG
>JAZQQT010000106.1:0-2949 GCA_045629205.1 Eubacteriales bacterium | reverse complement strand
AACGCTGCGACGGATATCGCATACACCGAGAACGTAATCGCCGATGTTTCGGCAAAGCTCGAAGCAAACCGTGCCGAGACGGCAGACCCGAACACAACGCCGCAGAAAAAAGAACG
This sequence comes from Eubacteriales bacterium, assembly GCA_045629205.1. Taxonomy (GTDB): domain Bacteria; phylum Bacillota; class Clostridia; order Oscillospirales; family UBA644; genus JAZQLP01. The sequence goes on along the minus strand of JAZQQT010000106.1, from coordinate 2,833 downwards.
GCTTGCCCCGAAAGAGAATGAGCTTGTAAAACAGCTTAACGCCACCGAGGAACGTCTTAAAGTCACAAAAGAGCACGCGGATGCCGGATATCTTTCGGTTTATCTCTGCATAAAACTCGGCAGCCGCGCTCACGATTTTTACGGCGCCAACAGTCCGCTGCTCCGTGAGCTGCGTCTTACCTCAAACTATTGGGATATGCTCGGTGGATGCGTGGACGGTGTCTGCGGATCCTTTGATATGGGCGGAACCCTCCGACTTGATACAGAGGATATTAAACAGGACAAAACATACGATTTATATCAGTATAAATCCCGTTATCACGGCGTCCTCGACGAGCTTATCGGCGAGTTTACCCTTGTATCAAATAAATTCCTTTATGATATTTTTGATAAAAAAATCCACTATCTGAGACGTGTTCTCTTTAAAAACTGAGGTATAGCATGAATTACCGCATAGCGGAAAGCTCCTATGAATACGACCTTTTTGTCGGACAGAACGGCGGCAGTCTTTTTCAGACCGTAACATGGGCGAGAGTCAAAAAAGGCTGGAAATCGTTCGCTCTGGTCGGCGAGGAAGAGGGCAGAATCCTTATCGGCTGTCTTTGCATGATACGCGACATAAAATTTCTCGGAAGACTCATGTATGTTCCGGGCGGTTTCGTTGTGGACGAATTTGTCCGTGATTCCGATATCGTCTGCGATTTTGCCGATTACGTAAAAGCCGAAATGAAGCGCAATCACTGCTTCGGAATAGCCGCCGACCCGACGATAGTCGCCCGTCTCGACGGCAAAGATATGCTCGCCGATATTTCGCTGTATACGTCCGTCGGGTTCAAGCTCAATCGCGGCAGCAGCTACGTGGTTCAGCCGCTCACCGAAATCGTTGTTCCCGTAAAGGGTAAAAACCGTGACGAATTGCTTAAAAACTGCGAAAAGGGTGTCCGTCACGGCTATAAAACGGCAATAGACGGCGGCTGTGAGGTCATAAACGTTGACGGTATAAACGCCTCGTTCAATGACGAATATATCGACATTTTCGATAAAATCATGACCGAGACGTCCGAAAGAGTGAATTTTATAGGCAGAAGCCGCGACTATTACAAAGATATTCTCTTTAATCTCAAAACCGACGCCGAACTCACGCTCATAAAATACGACCGCGATAAGCAGGACGAAAAATACAGGGCCGAAAAAGACGAGCTTGACGAGCTTTCATCTGTCGACAATCCCACTCCGCAGCAGAAAAAGCGCATCGAAATACTGCGTAAGTCAACTCATCTTCACGAATCCGCGGAGGAGGAGCTCAGGGATATTTCAGAACGTGTTCTCTGGCTCGGAGGCGGCATTACATCCTTCTTCGGAAACCGTTCCGAATGTTTATACGGCGGTACCGTCAATCTGCTTCGCAACACGCTTCGTCCGACCCATATTCTCAACGTCGAAAGGCTTTTCCGTTCGGCGGAGGCAGGGTGCGAAGAACATTCAATGGGCAGAGTTACCGGCGACCCGTTCGATAAGGATAATCCGCTTTACGGGCTTGCAACATATAAAAGAAGCTACGGCGGACAGACTGCGCAATACGTCGGAGATCTGTATTATCCCGCCGGCACCGGCTTAAAAATGGCTGTCTTTACGAAACTATTTCCCAAAATCCGCCACATCAGGGCTACGAGGTAAGAAATGCGCTATCTTTTTACGGAACTTACGGCAGAGGAATTCGGCGCTTTTGCCGAAAATTATTCCCACGCTCCCATTCAGCAGACGCTTGCGTGGGCAAAAACAAAAAAAGACTGGAATCACGTTTTTCTCGGACTTAAAGACGAAAACGGCACGGTCACGGCGGCAGCCGTAATGCTTACCCGCAAACCTCTGCCTCTTATGGGCTTCGGCTACTGTCCGAGAGGACCGCTTTGCGATTTTACCGATGTCGGAAAGCTTTCGGCTCTGACCGAAGGCATAAGAAGTTACGCGAAACAACACGGACTTAAATACGTTAAAATAGATCCCTCGCTTCCCGTTAATCTTTCTCCGACAGATTATAAACCCGAGAGCTGCGTCGATATCTATCCGGACGTTGATGATTATAAGAAATCTTTTGATAATCTCACGGCGGCGGGCTGGCGTCATCAGGGCTTCGGGCTCGGTCTCGGCGACTATATACAGCCGCGATTCAACACCGTCGTTCCTCTCAAAAACGCTGACGGAAGCTTCTTTTCTCCCGACGAAATAAAGAAACACTGGCGTCCCTCAATCCGTAAATATCTCGGAAGCTTTGCTCAAAACAGAGGTATATTTTACGAAAACCTGCCCGTGACAGACGAAATACTCGACGAATTCACGGCTCTTATACATCAGACAGAACTGCGGCAGGGAATATATCTCCGCGGCAAAGACTATTTCAAACGGCTTACCGGGGCTTTCGGCGACGATGCCCGCATCCTCATCGGAAAATGCCGCGTTCCCGTTTATCTCGAATATCTGCGTTCCCGTCTCGGAACGGAGGGTGATAACAGAGAAAAGACGGAAGAGGCCATCGCCGAGTGCGAAAAAGTGCTTGCCGAAAGGGGAGAAATCGTTCCTCTTGTCGGAATGCTGGTCGTATTTCCTCCTAATAAAAACGGCATCCGCATAGCCGAATATCTTTATACCGGCGCCGATCTCGGCATTTTCTCCGCATTTCACATCACCACAAGCTGCCTTTACGACGCCATGCTCTACTGCGTGGAGCGGAACTGTGACGGCATAAATCTCGGAGGCGTGGAAGGGGATTTACAGGACGGACTATACGAATTCAAATCCAAATTCTGCCCGCTCCTTGCCGAATATTACGGCG
>JAZQQT010000105.1:0-6384 GCA_045629205.1 Eubacteriales bacterium | reverse complement strand
GGTTATTTTCGACGGAGGCATAAGCCTCAACGCTTCCGATTTCAAGCCCGTGAACGATGAATTCAAAGCTCTGCTGCAAACCGACGAAGCGAAAGCAAACGTCCTCGAAATCGACCTCGCGGCAGCCGGAGCATGGGATTTGGACGACAGCACGGTATATGTTCTCAGCTGGACCGAAAATCTCTTAAACGGCAAACCCTTTGTTTACAGACAGACATTATATGTTAACGATGAAATACAAACGGTTGCTCAATGGCCCAACGAAGGCTTTTATACTCCGGACGCAGTGCTCGCAAACGCCGTTGCCGGTGACGACGGAATAATATACGGTCTCATCTCCGTTCCTCAGGAAAAAGCAAATCTCTGGAAAGACACCGAGCATCTAAGATTTTACGGTTATCCCGCAATCGACTGGTCATCCACTTTTGTCTGGGACATAAAACTCGATCCCGACAATTCGGTTCTTTACTATCCGATGCACTATGACCTCGGACTGGAGCCCGAATGCAAATTCTATATGTTCAATATCGCCGCAGAACTCGACAGCCCGGGTGAATATTATTGGGACGTAGAAGCGAAAAAACTATACTATTGGCCCGAAGAAGGCTTTGAAAAGGCAAAAATCAGTTTCAGTCAGGCAGACGGTTCCGTAATCAGTATGGTCAATACCGACTTTGTTACGTTTGACGGCTTTACCTTCGAAAATCTCCGTTACAACGCTATTTCATCCGAAAAGTCAACAAATTCCGATCACGTCACGGTAAGCGGCTCTGTCTTCAGATGTATTGCCTACTTCCCTGTCCGACTGACAGGATCGGATATTTCGGTCTCCGATAATGTATTCTACAACCTCGGAGGCGGCGCCGTATACGTTACCGGCGGAGATATTCCGTCTCAGAAATTATCCAAAACCGTTGTTACGAACAACCTTGTTCACGACTGGTCGCAGGTCTACTCTGTAGGCGGAGCGGGTATTCAGGCCGAAGGCATGGGACACGTTCTTTCTCACAACGAACTTTACAACGCGCCCACACAGGCTCTCGCCTTCGGAAGCGGCAACACTCTTGTAGAATATAATCACATATATAACGTCGGCTTAAACACCCTTGACGGAGGCGCAATGTATTCCGGCAGAAGATGGGACTGGGGCAATACGGTTATCAGATACAACTATATCCATGATATGCCCACCTCCGCAAACGGTATTTACCTTGACGACACGTTGGCAAAAGGAACCTGCTACGGCAACATCATCGTAAATATCGGAGGTGTCGCATTCGCTCTCGGCGGAGGACGCAACCTGACGGTATTCAACAATATCATGGTAAATACCGGTAATATGTTCCTCGATGACAGAGGCGCTTCATGGTATCCCACATGGACCAGTTATCCGGACGGGCAGCTTTGGAAAGCAAACATAAACGAAAACCGTTTTACAACACTCTGGAAATATATGCAGCCCGAATTCTTAAGCATACTCGAAATGAGAACGACGGAAGAGTTAAGAGATCTCAGGGGGATATCAAGTGATATTCTCGATTCACCGGCGCCTCCGGCATACGCCAGGATATACAACAATGTGGTTTATATCAATAATTACACCATTCCTTCCGATAAAGCCGTTGATTATATAGATGATCCGGCATATCAGCACGGATATGTGGAAGACTTTATCAGATACACCGAAAATCCCGAAGATGTGTTTGTCGATCCCGCGAACGGCAATTTCTTTCTCAAAGAGGATTCGAGAGTTTACAGAGACATCATCGGATTTGAAAAGTGGGATTACAGCCTTATCGGACCTCAGAAATAATGAATAACAAAGCCGCTTCATTGATAAATAATGAATTTAAGGAAAGAGGCAGACAAAAGCCGCAGAATTATTTTCTCTGCGGCTCATTTCTTATTGCGTTTTTGTTTGAAATATGATATTATCAATCCGAAAATAAAAAAGGAGTTTGCATTATGAAACGGTTTATCGCTTTGTTTCTCATTTTTGTTATGACGGCTTGTCTTTTCTCGGCATGCAATACCGAAAAAGAACCCGAGCCGCCGAAGGATCCCGAAGAACAGCAGGAAGTAAAGGATTTCGGCAAAATATTCTACGTCGCGGTTGACGGAAGCGACGAAAACGAAGGAACGAAAGAATCGCCTCTCGCCACTCTCGGCGGCGCCGTTGCCAAAGTGCGCGAATACAAAACCGCGAACGGTCTTCCCGAAGGCGGCATAAAAGTCGAATTCGCGGCGGGAACATATAAAGTCACAACCCAGACCGACCTCACGGCGGAAGACAGCGGCGAAGAAGGCAAAGAAATAGTATATGCGGCGGCGGACGGCGCAGAAGTAATATTCGACGGCGGCGTATCTCTCAATCCCGCAGATTTCAAGCCGGCAAACGACGATTTCAAGGCAAAGCTCGTCTCAGATGAAGCAAAACAAAGCGTTCTCGAAATCGACCTCGCGATCGCCGGAATATGGGATGCCGACGACAGCACCGCATACGGCGCTTCGTGGGAAGCCGGCCGTTACAGACAATCGTTATACGTAAATAACGAAACACAGACCCCGGCAAGATGGCCCGACGAAGGATATTACGACCCCGAAACGGCAACGCCGGATGTCTATACGGGCGAAGACGGGATTTCCTACGGTTACATTTCGATTCCTCAGGAAAAAGCGCTTCTCTGGAGAAACGGCGAGCATATCAGATTTTACGGATATCCCTACTACGACTGGTCCGCGACCTTTGTGTGGGATATCGGCGTCGATCCCGAACAGCCGATGCTGTGTTATCCAATGAATCACGACTACGGTCAGCTCGGAGCCGAATGCCATTTCTACGTTTTCAACATCCCATCCGAACTTGACACGCCGGGAGAATATTACTGGGACGTCGCGGCGAACAAGCTGTATTACTGGCCGAAAGAGAACTTCGAAACGGCAAAAATCAGTTTCAGCCAGTTCAATGATTCGGTAATAAACATCGCAGATACCGATTACGTCACCTTTGACGGACTTACATTCGAAAACCTGCGTTACAACGCCCTAAAAGCCTCCGGTTCCGACAATATTACCGTAAGCAACTGCGTTTTCAGATGCATTTCGTCTGCCACCGTAAGTATGACAGGAACCGATATTCTGATAAAAGACAATGAATTTTACAGTCTCGGCGGCGGCGGAATATCGATTTCGGGAGGGGACATCCCGAAACAGATTCCGGCAAAAAACATCATAACGAACAACGTTTTCCACGATTGGTCGCAGGTCTATACCATCAACAACCCCGGAATAAAAATCAGCGGAATGTCAATGGTCATCTCGCATAACGATTTTTACGACTCTCCCCACGAAGCGATAATGTTCGACTCCGGCAACACCGTTATCGAATACAACAATATTTGCAACATGTGCGGTGGGGCAAAAGACGCAGGCGCGATCTATGCCGGAAGAAGATGGGACTGGGGCAACACCGTAATAAGATACAACTACATTCACGACCAGATATACGCAAACGCCATTTATCTTGACGACACTATCGCAAAAATAACCTGTTACGGAAATATCATAACAAATATAGACGGCAACGCTTTTGCCCTCGGCGGCGGACGTAATCTTACGATCTATAACAACATCCTTGTCAACACAAGCGGTATGGGAGTTGACGGAAGAGGTTACGGATGGTATCCGACCGTTACGAGCTATCCCGACGGATATCTCTGGACGCAGAATATGGGTGCAAATTATCTCACCGATTTGTGGAAATACATGCACCCCGAATACCTGAGTATCCTTGAAATGAGAACCACGACGGAACTTGATGCCTTAAAAGGCATAACCGCTGACATGCTCGATTCACCCGCTCCTCCGGCATACGCGAATTTTTACGGCAATATAGGATATAACAACGGCAAAACCGCCCTTTCGGAAAGAAAGATGTATATCTTCAACAGAAACAAATATCTTGATCTCAACAATAACGAAGACGATTCCGACCCGGCGTCACCCGGTATGGTCTATTCGGCATATCTGTTCGGAAAATCAGCCGACAATATCGAATACACCGTCGGTATTGAAGACGTCTTCGTCGATCCCGCAAACGGCAACTTCTTCCTTAAAGAAGATTCGAGAGTTTACAGAGATATCATCGGATTTGAAAAGTGGGATTACAGCCTTATCGGAGTTCAGAAATAAGAGTTACAAAAATCACGGCAGAGAAAAATCTCTGCCGTTTCTTATTGATTTTTTATCTGAAATATGATATTATCAATCCGAAAATAAAAAAGGAGTTTGCATTATGAAACGTTTTATCGCATTGCTTCTCATTTTTGTTATGACGCTTTGTCTTTTCTCGGCATGCAATACCGAAAAAGACCCCGAGCAGCCGAAGGATCCCCAAGAACAGCAGGAAGTAAAAGATTTCGGCAAAACATTCTACGTCGCCGTTGACGGAAGCGACGAAAACGAAGGAACGAAAGAATTGCCTCTCGCCACTCTCGGCGGCGCGGTCGCCAAAGTGCGCGAATACAAAACCGCGAACGGACTTCCCGAAGGCGGAATAAAAGTCGAATTCGCGGCGGGAACATATAAAGTCACAACGCAGACCGATTTAACGGCGGAAGACAGCGGCGAAGAAGGAAAGCCAATCGTTTACGCGGCGGCGGACGGCGCAGAAGTCATATTTGACGGCGGCGTAAGCCTCAATCCTTCCGATTTCAAGCCCGCGAACGATGAATTCAAAGCGTTACTGCAAACAGACGAAGCGAAAGCAAACGTCCTCGAAATCGACCTCGCGGCTGCCGGAATCTGGGATGCCGACGACAGCACGGTTTACGGAGGCGGCTGGGGAGCAGGCAAATACAGACAGTCGCTTTATGTCAACAACGAGCTTCAGACCGTTGCGAGATGGCCAAACGGCGTCTATTATCATGCGGATATGCCCGACGGCGCGAAAGAAGGGACCACGGTCCTCTTCCCCGAAGAAAAAGCCGAGTTATGGGCGAATGAAACAAATATAAGAGGATACGGATATCCCGAAATAGACTGGAATTCCACTTTTTTGTGGAATATGTCGCTTGAACCGGGAACAGCCAACCTTAATGTCGGCACAAAATTCCTTAAAGATCAGACTATCTTTGTTTTCAATATTCCCTGCGAGCTCGACGAACCCGGAGAATATTACTGGGATGTCGCGGCAAACAAGCTTTATTATTGGCCCAAAGACGGATTTGAAAGCGCAAAAGTCAATTTCAGTCAGTTTGTCGAAAGCGTTGTCTCAATCAAAGATGCAGCTTATCTGACTTTCGACGGATTTACCTTCGAAAATCTGCGTTACAACGCAATCAATTCATCAGGTGTCAATCATATAACCGTCAGCAACTGTCTGTTCAGATGTATTTCCGCTTCAACAGTCAATCTCAGCGGCTCATACAACACCGTAAAAAACAACGAGTTCTATAACCTCGGCGGCGGAGCAATAAGCGTTTCAGGCGGAAATATCGCAAATCAGATACCGGCAGAGACACTTGTTACCAATAATAAAATTCACGATTGGTCACAGGTATACACGGTTTACAACGGCGGCATCACAACAAACGGAATCGGTTTCATTATTTCCCACAATGAGCTTTACAACTCGCCTCACGAGGCAATCGCTTTCAACAGCGGAATAACTGTAATAGAGTATAACGACGTTCACAACGTCTGCAAAGAAACATCCGACGCCGGAGCGATTTATTCCGGAAGAAGATGGGACTGGGGCAGCAACGAAATAAGATATAATTACGTTCACGATGTTATTGACGAAATGCACGGCGGCAGACCTAACGGAATATATCTCGACGACACTATCGCTTTCCAGCATGTTTACGGAAATATAGTCGTCAATGTCGGCGGCGTCGGCATAACCGGCGGCGGAATTACAAACTGCCGTATCGAAAACAATGTCGTCTGCAAAGCAAAAGTCCATTCCTTCTACGATAACAACAATGCCATCGGCGCTCTTTGCTGGAACACTCTTTATCCCGACGGCAGCGTCTGGAAGAATGTAAAACCGTTTATGCATACCTATCTGTGGAGATACACATATCCTTCTCTCGGAATCATGGTCGAAAACGGAGAAGTCCACAACGCCTCAACAAGTCCGATAATAAACATAGGCGGCTTCCCGGGCTTTAACTTCTGGGTAAATAACGTGGTATACGGCTGTGATTCGGCATGGTATGTAATATACAAAGGACATGAAGAAACCATAGTCATCACCTGCGGAACAAACGAATACGAAGCAAGCACCAGCGGAAATAACATAGAATATTTCGACGCCCAGCTCGATGGAGTGTTTGAAGGCGCCGCAAACGGAAGTTTCTTCCTTAAAGAAGATTCGAGAGT
>JAZQQT010000104.1:0-2804 GCA_045629205.1 Eubacteriales bacterium | reverse complement strand
TTTCGAGACGGAGCTTTTTTGCGTTTTATGGGCTATATTAACCTTACTCTGCAACGCTTGTAAATACGCTCATTAAGAAAATTGAGATATTCAACAGCGTAAATGGCGAGGACGGAAAGAAGCACGTTCCGATCACAATTCACTTTCGGTCGGTGGATATCGTTACTGTTCCCGATGAGGAAGAGATCATTGCCGCTATGGAAGAAATCCGCAACCACTCCACGAAAGTGGCGTAAAACAAAGGAAAACGGTGCAACCCAAACGGATTGCACCGTATCCTATATAGAACTGTCCTTTAGAGCACCGCCCAAAAGGTATCTTTTTTTAATGATAATTTTTTAGATGCTTTGATTAAAGAGTTTCAATGATATTGACAGCAACAACGAGAACGGCAAAAACTATAGCGGCGATGATCGTTGCGGTTTCAAGGAATTTCTTTTTTTCGTTTCCGCCGTTTCTGGCGCCGAATCCCGAACTTGATGTTCCCGATATAGCCTGTGATCTTGAGCCTCTGTTTGTCTGAACAACAACGAGTGCAACCAATGCGAGTGAAACTACAAAAAGGAGTATTGCTGCAATAATTGTAATAGTTTCCATTTATAAACACCATCCTAAATTTATCTGATAATCTATGCAATTATACCATATATTAAACTGCTTATCAAGTGAAAAAATCGAATTTTTTTTAAACTGTTCTGGCTTGTGATGCTTTATCTGTTTTGCGGTAACATTTTTATCGGACTAAAATTATATATAAAAAGTATTTACAAGTCAATATATATATGGTATAATAAATTATTAATTTAAAATGGAGAAAAAATGCTTCTAAATTATCTTTTCAGCGGTCTGCCTTTTTCCGATATAATCAAATATCTTGCTTTCGGTTTGTGCTCTGTCATCATTACTTTGACTTTACATGAGCTTTCTCATGGTCTTATGGCTTATGCGCTTGGAGACGATACTGCAAAAAAGGCCGGAAGACTGACTCTCAATCCGGTAGCGCACATTCATCCGATTGGATTTATAATGTTGCTTTTGTTTGGCTTCGGATGGGCAAACCCCGTTCCTATCCGCGCACGTAACTTCAAAAACGTTCGTTTGGGTATTATTCTTACTGCGATTGCCGGTCCGTTAGCTAATTTTATTATCGGTTTTCTTGCTGTTTTCGGAAGCGTGGCGGTCTTGTATTCAATGAGCGTTTCGGGGCAGGATTCGGTTCCTCTTCAGAATTTATACACTTTTCTTTCATTTCTTGCAAGTATATCGATCGGCCTCGGAGTATTTAATCTTATACCTTTCCCTCCGCTCGACGGATCAAAGATAGTCGGCGAATTGCTTCCTTCAAATGCAAGGTTTAAATACTATTCACTCGAAAAATATTCTTCATATATTTTTATTGCTGTTATCATTCTTCTGGACCGTTTTGATTTTATAGGCATTGCGGTAAATTGGGTCGGGAATCTGTTTTATAACGGTGCATATGCTCTGCTTTTACTTTTTGTAAGGTGAGTCTATGATTACCGAAAGACCGACATACAAACTTGAAACGTTTGAGGGGCCGCTTGACCTTTTGCTTTCTCTCATAGAAAAGCACCAGCTTGATATTTATGATATAGAAATTTCCGTTCTTACAGAGCAGTATATCAGCTATATTGAGTCTGCAAAGGAAAATCAGACATATCTTACGGCTGAATTTATAGAGATGGCTTCTCATCTGCTATATATAAAATCACGCCTTCTGTTACCTTCCGAAGAAGACGAGGAAGATCCGAAAGCCGCTCTCGAGGCTATGCTTATTGAATATCAGCGCTATAAGACTGTTGCGCAGGAAATGCAGAAAAAATATATCGGTAATTTGCTTTTCTTCAGATCGGAAGAACCTTATGGCCTTCCGGCCGTTTCGCCGGAATATTCTTCTTCTGTCGAAAGATTGACAGATGCTCTTGAACGCATTTCCGTCCGGAACGAGCGTATGGCGCCGTTGCCGATGAATTCTTTTAAGCGTATAGTCGGCACAAAATTTGTTTCCGTTCCGTCAAAAATTATTTCTGTAATGAAAAGCCTGATTAAACGCGGCAGAGTGAAGTTTCTTACTCTGTTTGATCATGCAGACGGGAGGTCCGGAATTGTCGCAACCTTTCTTGCCGTTCTTGAATTGCTTCGTCACGGCAGAGTTGATATCATAGAAGACGATTCCTCAACCGATATCGTATATGTTGGGAAGGAGAAATAAATGGATATCTCTTTGTATAACAAAACTGCGCTTCTTGAAGCCTGTCTGTTTGCTTCTCCGTCTTTTGTCCCTGTTGATAAGCTGGCGGAATTTCTCGAATGTACATCCGAAGAGGTCTACGCTCTAACCGATAAACTTTCGGAAAAATATCTGCGTGAAGACTGCGGTCTTGCTTTGGTCGTTAAATCAGGCACGGTTACGCTTACTACAAAAGCGCAGCTTGGTGAATGTGTTGCGATTTTCCTTCAGACCCGCAGATACGGAGCTTTGTCAAACGCCGCATATGAGGTCCTTGCGATATCCGCTTATAATCAACCGGTGACAAAAACGTATATTTCTCAGGTCAGAGGAATAGCTTCCTCCGAAATAGTCGAAAATCTTGTCGATAAAGGTTTTTTGAAAGAAAGCGGCCATCTCGATCTTCCGGGTCGTCCCATGGGATATGTCACGACCGAGAAATTTCTTACCGTTTTTAATCTGGAGTCTCTTGATGACCTGCCGATGACGGAAGAAATGAAAGAGGCAGCTGCAAACGCTCCGACTTTATATGATGTTGCATTAAACGAAGCCA
>JAZQQT010000103.1:0-3316 GCA_045629205.1 Eubacteriales bacterium | reverse complement strand
CCGCATTCATACACGATATCCGCCCACGCAAGCGCCTCCGCGGCCGCCTCCGGGGAGCGCTCCGCATCGTCGGCCAACAGCTGCCTGCACGCGCAGCCCAACGTATCGCCGAACAGCTGAGACACTTTCAGAAACGCGTTTTTCTCCGCCTCGCCGTCGGGTGTTCTTCTCGCGTGACCGAGAAAGAGGAAGCGTGGCTGCTCTGCCTGCGCCAGGCGGACGATTTCTCTTGCGATCGGAAGGGTCGCGTTTCCCTCCCCGCCGCCGATGGCAACGATTTTTCTTTCGATTTCCATTTTACTCTTTGTTCTCTTTTTATTTCTTTTTCCCTTTGATCCGGGAATCCCGGTTCTGCCTGCTATGATAGCACAGAATCGAAAAAAAGTCAATGATATGGCAAAACAAAACGGAAAAAGCGCCGGAGAAGCGCTTTTCGCCTGCCCAAAAACGTCCCCGGAGATCGCTCCCCGGGGACGTAGTATTTTTTTCTGCCGATTACTTATTTCCGTCACTTCTGTGCGTGGCTTCATACCATACGTGAGCCACCGTGGGAAAAACCTTATAGTTGTTGGTTTCATCCAGAATCAGCTCTCCGCCGCTCACGCAGATGGTACTGTTGATGTTTTTGGACGTCGGCTTATAGTACAGGTTGTCCCCGTCCTGAAATTCAAGGCCATAATCCTTGAAGAACTCGGACAGCGTCTTTGCACTGATGTCGTACTCTTTGGTTTCTTCCGACTGTGTATTTCTCAAGTCGGTATAAATCGCCTTTCCGGTGTACTGGTTTCCGTCCACTCTCATGCGGAGCGCAAAACCGTCTTCTTTAATCTGATAAATCGAGTAAGAAGAATACAGATGGAGATCCCCCACGCCGTTGTACACCTTCAGTGTCTCGACGTACACCAGATCCGAGGACAAACGACGGCCGACAATCCGGAAGCACGGCGTGCCGTAATAATCGCTTCCGTCAAAAACCTGTTCCGAGTAATAATCATTGCCGTTCACAATCATATATCCGTCCTCGCCGGACTGATAGATGTAGACCTTCACAGAGTCATCGCTCTGTTTCATCATAAATCCCACACCGATTTTCTCGGTGGGAAAAGCATTCGTTCCGGACTCTCCGGCAACGGTTGTTACAGTGTTGTTCCCCTGCACGGCACTTGTCTCACCGACTCCGCCGACCTCGGCGCCGCATCCGCTGAGCCCCGCGGCCAACAGCATGGCAAGAACTATGATGCCCCATTTGATTCTTTTCATCAGCAAAATCTCCTTCATATTATATGTAGTTGATATAAAATTTGAAATAAAAACGCGAAACGAAAAAACACGACGCGGAAAATGAAATGGATCGCGTCTGTCGGATATTATATCACAACGACCGAAAAAAAGCAAGGTGTTTGTCAAAAATACAAATCTTGTTTGCGACGGCAATAATCTCACCAATGGTAGCCGTGACCGGCTCTTCCCGGTAATTGAAATTGATAATCACTCTGCCCTCCTCAAAAAACACGATGCTTCCAATAAAACCGTCGATTATTTTCCTCTTCCGGTAGAAAAACATTTCTATATAAAAGTGTTGACAAAGAGTTGATTTCATGATACAATGATATGACAAAGAGTACGTGATACCACCAAGCATACAATGCAATACGGTATTTACGATTTAGTGGTCTCTAAGAACGAAAGAAGGAATAAAAAATGCAAAGTATGGACTTCATAACAATCGGCATAATCTGTGCAATCATTGTGTTGATTGTATGCTTCATGAAAAAGAAAAAAGCATGCACCATAATCGCAGTGGAGATTCTGGTTGTATGTTTGACTGTACTTGTGTCGGTATCACTTGGTTCGATATCATTTAGCCTAAACGGAAATCCCGACGCGAATTTTAACCATTTATTTAGGACGCTGAAACCTTTTGCAAATCTTCGAAAGTTGGCATTGTCATCAGGCTCTTTGGCAAAACAAGAAAATCCAAGAAGTGCTGAGTTCTTCAGAGAATGCCTTCTGCGTTTGATAGGGTTTCATATATTGGATTTTGCGTGCTCTTGCCTTATCACAGCATCGTTGCATTGTCTATTCAGAAAAAAGCATATTTCTTTTCTGCTCGGGGTGATGATTCCGTTTTTGATTGTGGCGGCAAAAGTCATCTTTTATCGGAATCATATGCTGGACTCTTTGCATTTCTTTGATACAGCAGAATTTATTGCCTGTATTTGCGGAAGCATTTGTGGGTTGTTCTGCTCAATAATGATAGTGAATCATCACAAACACGAGGAACAGCCATGAATCCCATTATCGTTGTTGAACATTTGAGCAAACATTATCCCAACGGTAATGTCTGGGCGCTCAATGATATCTCTTTTGAGATTCCTTCCGGAACCATTGCTACTGTGACCGGAAAAAGCGGATGCGGAAAAACCACTTTGCTTAATATGCTTGGCGGACTTGACAAACCGACATCAGGCACGGTGCTTTTAAATTCATATGACATATCACAAATGAATGAACGTCAACTATTGGATTTTCGTCCAACAAATATTGGATTTGTATTTCAGTTTTTCAATCTGTTGGAAGAACTTACAAGTGAGGAAAACATTCTTTTTCCGGCTGCTATCAGGAAAAAGCAGGTGGACGACGATTATTATAAAACGATATGTGATATAATGGATATCCAACGGATATTACCAAAACATCCGACACAACTTTCCGGAGGTGAGCGCCAGCGAGTAGCAATAGCCCGGGCATTGATTATGCAACCGGCAGTCGTATTGATGGATGAACCAACCGGGAATCTTGATGAGGAGAACAAATCACGAGTATGCAAGCTGATTTCCGACCTGAACATACAGCTCGGACAAACTTTTGTCATCGTTACACACGATTCGGATCTTGCCTCGTTTGGAAAAACTCAGATTTTTATGCGCGACGGAAAAATTGATCGCGTAAGATGAGCGAATGCGTAAGATATTGTATTTATTAAATAAAAAGAAGATACAGCAAATTGTCATGAGCTGTGTCGTCTATATTTTTGTAGTATCTTTGGTTGTGGCCGTATCTTTGTCATATTTGTCCGTATATCGCTCTGAAAAAACACATAAAAAAATCATATACGGCGATTATGACGGGGTTATTCTCGACGGTGCGCCCGGAAATGATTATACTGTGAGCGCTCAGATACCTATATTTGGCTACATTGAACTGAGAAATCACGGAATAACCTCTTTAGGGGTTATTGATTCTTCAGCGTCAAAAACAACGGCGCTTCAACTTCAGGAAGGCAGAATGCCAACTGCATGGGGAGAGGTGTGCC
>JAZQQT010000102.1:0-2563 GCA_045629205.1 Eubacteriales bacterium | reverse complement strand
CTTGATAAAAAATAGCATCAATTGTTCTGACCCAGGGGACTCCTTTTTCATCAATCGTTGCTAAAGCCATCAAAGAATCGTTCAGAAATCTTTCTTTCAGTATTTCGATATGTTTTTCCATAACATTTATCTCCACAAATTTGAATTTATCTCTCCAAGATTATACCATACCGTTTTTCTAAACGCTATAAAAAAAGAAAACGCCCTACCATCCGGAAAGGTCAGCAGGGCGTAAAAATATTCTCCGAATCATCCGACTCGGAACATACTCTGTGTGATATTCGGTTCTTCGTTCATCTTTTTCTGCTCGGCATGAAGCGTTTTGTCAAGTGCTTTTTCGTATTTATTGACATTTTTATAATATTGGAGTATGATTTGTATAACAAAACATACTTTGGAGGTGAATGAAATGAGTGCACAGAAAGGTCAATATGCTTGGATGGCTACAGTTGGTGAAAAGGGACAGATTGTAATACCCAAGCAGGCACGCGAGATATTTGGAATAAAGCCCGGCGACACCTTATTTCTTTTCGGGGACGAGAAAAGAGGAATTGTAATTCCTCCGAAAGAGGAGTTTTCGGAGCTGTTTGGCAAGGTGTTTCTTGAAAAGGACGGCGATAACAAATGAAAAAGATAGCATTCTTTTGTATTCCCGCTCACGGTCATACCAATCCTATGCTTCCCGTTGCGTCTGAATTAGTCAAACGCGGCAATACTGTCAGGTTTTATTCGTTCGATGAGTTTGAGAACAAAATAAAGGCGACAGGCGCGGACTTCGTTTCGTGCAACGCATTCCTCGGCGAATTAACGGAAAAGGAAGAAGCAGGACTTAAAAATGTTTCCACTACGGAAATGACGATTCAGGATATCCGTATTACTCTTAGTATGGACGCTTTTCTTGATGAAGAATTCAAAACCTTTCAGCCCGATGTCGTGTATGCCGATTCCGTCTGTTTCTGGGGCAAGCTGAACGCATGGAAACACAATGTTCCGTTGGTCGTTTCGACAAGCACATTTGCATTCAATCAGATGGCTTCGCAATATATGAAAAACTCCCCCAAGGAACTTGCGGATATGGTTTTCGGGCTGCCGAAAATATCAAAGGAACTGAAAATGCTTAAACCTTACGGGTACAAGGTAAAGAACGCATTGTCTCTTGTTCAGAGTGATAACAAAACCGACTCGGTTGTTTATACATCAGAAAGATTTCAACCGTATTCCGAAAGCTTTTCTGACCACTATGTCTTTGTAGGTCCATCTGTGTTTTCAAAGATTGAGCCGGACAAAGAAAAGGAAAGGCCGCTCGTATATATTTCAATGGGAACGGTTATAAACGACAGACCTGATTTTTATGCCAAATGCATTGATGCTCTCAAAGACGAAAAGGTTGATGTCATAATCTCCTGCGGAAATGCACTTGATATTTCCGTTCTCGGTGAACTGCCCGAAAATATTAAAGTATATCCTTATGTTGATCAGCTTGATGTATTGTCAAGAGTGGACGCATTTATCACACACTGCGGCATGAACAGCGTTTCTGAAAGTCTGTATATGGCGACACCGATGATTCTGTATCCGCAGACAAGCGAACAGCAGGCGGTTGCAAGACGTGCAAAAGAAATCGGGGCGGGAGTTATGCTTACAAACGATTCGGTTCATGGAATCCGTTCTGCGGTTCTTGAAATACTTAACAATAATACTTACGCCGCAGGAGCTAAGGAATGCAGCGAAGATTTTCGCTCGTGTTCGGGAACTGTCGGAGCGGCAGCTTTTATTGAAAATGCTCCGCACGAATCCGAGGGTGTTGATATTTTAGAAGAACTAAATAAATCGAACGGCAAAATTCAGATTTTGTATTGGCTGGCTGCTACCGCACTGGTTGTTCTTTTCGGACTGCTGACAAGCTGGAAATACGTCTGGATTATAGGAATTGCTGCGGGAGTACTATCAACGCCGATAATCAAGGCGATACAGAAGAAAAAATATAATTCCTTTGTTGAAAAATGTGGAAAGAAAAGAAAAAATGATTAGGCCATTAATTTAGGTTTGCTAAATATTTTGCACACCCGCGTCAATGTATGATACCGCAGGAATTGACATTGACACCCCGACATTTATAGATGATTTCGAATACGCTTTCTGGCAATAAAATCTGCCTTATCGAAAAGATTATAAACTAATACCATGTAACGGCGGGATAGTGCTATTATCCCGCCGTTGTTCTTTTTTACCGTTCAATCTCATGCTTCCGCGTAGGCTGCTTTCTGCCGTTTTCTTCCCTCAAGATACTGTAAACATTCCTGCGGATTTGCTCAACTTCCTTGACCTCATCTTTGAGCGCATAATACTGGCCGGTTAGCTGTTTTTTCTCGCCGTTCAGCTTGTCGCGCTCCGTTTTCCACGCCTTTAATGGAATACCCGTCTTGCCGTTCATTACGGCGTTCAGATAACGTTCTGCGGCTTCGTAGTGGGTCAATTCCATGCGGTGGCTTTCGTAAAACGCTTCCTGCTTTTTGGGCTTCTGCTGTTTGTATTTCCTGTAAATATCGCGGTACTGGAAATA
>JAZQQT010000101.1:0-4797 GCA_045629205.1 Eubacteriales bacterium | reverse complement strand
TTTTTTATTATTTTAACATCATGTTTTATGTTATTCCTTCTTTATATATTATTTTCGGGAATTATTTCGGATTTCTTTTCGAGGATAACTATATCTATGATAATCAGCGGCGGAATAGGTAATTTGATTGATAGAATCATTCAGGGTTATGTCGTTGACATGATTGATTTTTATTTAATAAATTTTGCAGTTTTTAATTTTGCAGATATATTAGTGACATGCGGCGCTTTTTTATTCGTATTTAGATATATCATAAAAAAAGGTTCAATAATCGAATGGAAATAATATGTGATTCATCTGAAATAAGAATTGATAAATATTTAGCGGAACGACTTAAATTAACCCGTTCCGCTATTTGTAATATGATAGATGGTAATTTAATTACGGTAAATGGTAAACAACCCAAAAAAAGTATAATATTACATATAGGTGACATTATTGAATATGATATACCAAAGCTGCAAGACAGTTATATCAATCCGGAAAATATTCAATTAAACATAGTTTATGAAGACAATGACTTATTGGTTGTTAATAAACCTCAAGGAATGGTTGTTCATCCCGCAGCGGGCAACAGAGATGGAACACTTGTAAACGCATTACTTTATCATTGTAAAGATTCGCTTTCAGGAATTAACGGTGTTATAAGACCCGGCATCGTCCATAGGATAGATAAAGACACAAGCGGTTTATTGATAATTGCAAAAAATGATGTTTCACATCTTAATCTCGCAAATCAGATTAAAGAACATTCATTTTTACGTAAATACGTCGGAATTGTTTATGGTCATTTCAAAGAAACTGTAGGTATAATCAACAAACCGATCGGAAGAGACGTAAATAACAGAAAAAAGATGGCCGTCACAGATAAAAATTCAAAACCTGCCATTACTCATTATAAAGTATTAAAAGAATACGACAAGTACTCGTTGGTTGAATTTCGATTAGAAACTGGCAGAACACATCAAATCAGAGTCCACGCGTCATATTCAGGACATCCTATTGTCGGAGATCCATTATATGCTCCCAAAATGAAAGAATCAAAAATGTTTGGGAAACAATTTCTACATGCAAAAACAATCGGTTTTAATCACCCGGTAACAAACGAATATCTTGAATTTAATACAGATATACCTGAATATTTTTATAATATAATTGATTAACTATTTACATATTTATTTTTTTTTGTTATAATTAATATAAATAGATTATATATAAAAGGAGATGGTTGCGTTGTTCAAAAAAAACATTCCCGTAAGTTGCGAATACTGTAAATACGGATACGTGATGAGCAACGAAACTGACTGTATATGTGAAAAACTCGGCGTTTTACGTATACCGGATCGTTGCAATTCTTTTTTATATAATCCATTGAAAAGAAAGCCGTCAAAGAATAATATATCAATTGAAAGACAACTGTCAGAGCAAATTGACATATTTGAAAAAACGACTGATCTTTCAGATATTTATTAAATTACTCGTTTGAGAGGTATACAATATGTCAGTTAAAATCAACAAAGATTATTTAAAAAAATTTATTGAAGATTCCGAATATACGGCGATGTTACCGTTCGTAAAAGCAGCTGATGATATGATTATGAATCATTCCGGTCTCGGGTCTGATTTTCTCGGTTGGGTCAACCTACCGGAAAATTATAATAAACAAGAGTATGATAGAATTAAAATAGCTGCAAAAAAGATTCAAAAACAATCTCAGGTCTTGATCGTCATCGGAATCGGAGGATCTTATCTCGGTGCAAGAGCAGTAATTGAGTTTGTAAAGTCCCCTCTTTATAATCAGTTGAAAAAAGATACACCCGAAATATATTTTGTAGGAAACAGCATATCTTCAAATTACTTTGCCGAAATCATGCAGTTATGTGAAGGTAAAGATATTTCTGTCAATGTTATTTCTAAATCAGGAACAACAACAGAACCCTCCGTTGCTTTCAGAATATTTAAGAATTATCTTGAAAACAAATACGGCAAAGAAGAAGCAAAAAACAGAATATATGCGACAACAGACGCGAAAAAAGGTGCTTTAAAAAAATTATCCGATGATGAAGGATATGAGACATTTGTTGTTCCCGACGATATCGGCGGCAGATATTCTGTATTATCGGCTGTCGGCCTTCTTCCCATTGCCGTTGCGGGAATCAATATTGATGAACTTATGCGCGGCGCCGCAGATGGAATGATGGAATATAAAAATCCAGATCTTTCTAATGCCGCATATGAATATGCTGTTATAAGGAATATCCTTTTAAGAAAAGGTAAATCAGTCGAAATAACAGTCGGATATGAACCGTATTTATGGTGCTTCGGTGAATGGATCAAACAGCTGTTCGGAGAAAGCGAAGGAAAAACTGGAAAAGGTCTTCTTCCTTCAAGCATGATTTATTCTACTGATCTTCATTCACTCGGTCAATATGTTCAGCAGGGACAAAGAACGATGTTTGAAACAGTAATCTGGGTAGATAAACCGAAATATAATGTCACTATTCCAAATGATCCCGACAATCTTGACGGCTTAAATTTTGTAAGTAACAAATCAATGCAATATGTGAATGAAAAAGCATTTATAGGAACATGTCTTGCACATGTTGATGGCGGAGTACCGAATGTTGTTTTGGAAATACCGGATTCATCTGAATACACTCTCGGAAACCTGATTTATTTCTACGAAAAAACAACTGCCATGTCCGGTTACTTATTGGGTGTTAATCCGTTTGATCAACCGGGTGTTGAGGCATATAAGAAAAACATGTTTGCCTTACTTGGTAAACCCGGATATGAAGAATTAAGAAAGCAACTTGAAAACAAATAAATTATAAGGAGATCAAAAATGGTTAAAATCATTATGGGCCTTAAAGGCACAGGAAAAACAAAAAATCTTATTGAGATGGTAAATAAGACCGTCAAAAAAGATCACGGAAGTGTTGTATGTATTGAAAAAGACAACAAACTTCTATATGATATCAACCATGAAGCCAGATTAATCTGTGCAGCAGATTATAAAATCAATACTTATGATTCTTTCTATGGTTTTATTTGCGGAATTGTGGCAGGAAATTTTGATATAACGGATATTTTTATTGATTCCATCACTAAAATATGTGATAACAATGAAAATATGGATGATTTATCAAAATTCATTGAAGCAATTGATCATATTTCCAAAGAGACCAATATTTATATCACAGTAAGTTACGATACAGAAAAAGCTCCCGAAAGCATTAAAAAATATTTTTAACTTTTCGGCGTTGGTATTATTGGCCAACGCCTTTTTTATGAGGTAGATATGACTGACGAAATCAGATTAAATCGATTAAAAAGACCGGTAAAATTTCCGGTAAATATGATTCTGGATACTGATACATATAATGAGGTTGATGACCAATTTGCTCTTGCATATTGCGCTCTGAAAAAAGATAAAATAAATTTAATTGCTACATATGCCGCTCCGTTTCAAAACAGCAGATCAACATCTGCCGGAGACGGAATGGAAAAATCATATAATGAAATAGGTAAAGTATTGAATCAAACAGATTCAACTATACCATATTACCGTGGAAGTAATAATTTTCTTAAAGATGAAAAAACACCTGAAGACAGTTACGCGGCTCGCGATTTGATAAATCGGGCAATGGCGCTTCCTGAAGGAGAATTTCTTTATGTCGGAGCAATCGGTTGTATAACAAATATTGCATCAGCAATTCTGTTAGAACCGAGAATAATTGATAAAATTGTTTTAGTTTGGCTTGGCGGACATGCATTTTGGTGGGGTGATGCATGGGAATTCAATATGGGACAGGATATTGCTGCCTCAAGAGTTGTCCTTGACAGTGGTGTTCCGCTTATATTGATCCCTGCCGAAGGAGGATCATCTTCACTGAAAATATCTTGGCCCGAACTACAGTATTATCTTAAAGGTAAATCGCAGCTTGCCGACATGCTTTATGAAAACGTAATGAATGAGATGGAACAAGCAACCGGTGCATGGACACGTGTAATATGGGATATTGCCTGTCCTACATGGCTTGCAGGCGTCTCATATTTCAGGGATGTAATAATGCCTGCTCCTGTTCTGTCATATGATTATAATTACTCTTTCAAACCTTATCGCCATATGATTTCTATGGCAACAAATATCGAGCGTGATGAAATATTCACCGATGTATTTGAAACCATAACCGGACAAAAAATAGAAAAATCAAAGTTATAAATAATCCCTATATCAAAAATACAATCATTAAAAGCACATAAAATTATCCTCCAATGGTAAAAAAAAAATACCATTGGAGGAATTTTAGTATTAATAATTTAAAATATCGAGATTAAATTTTATATAATCCCAATCCGCATCCGCAATAGTTTTGCCTATACAAATTATACTCCTTTGACATTTCAATTGACTGCTTAAACCCGTCTTTTTTCTTAAAATCACAAGGTAAATAAACTACATTATGAAGTTTAGCGGTTTCTGCACCATAGCTATTGATGAAATCAGCATCTTTATGAGGACTGACAGTTAAAGTTGTTGTAAACAAATCAAATGCATTCAAGCTACAATAACGTGCAGTAATATCAAGACGATGAGCGATACATCTACGGCAACGTTCTCCCCTTTCAGGTTCATCTTCAATTCCTTTTGACAATTCGTGAAAAACACCCGGAACATAATCAAATTCAATAAAATCAATATTACTGTAGGTATTAATGTTATATTCTTTTATAAATCTGATCTGTTCATTTTTTCGTTTAAGATATTCATTTTCAGGCAAAATATTCGGGTTA
>JAZQQT010000100.1:0-14756 GCA_045629205.1 Eubacteriales bacterium | reverse complement strand
GATCATTGATAACAGGTTTCTCGGTATTTTCATATATGAACGTCAGATTTTCGGCCGTTATGATATTCATTTCGAATCCTCGGCTTTCCATCTAACTGACGATCCGCATGGCAGAATGTATCCGGATGACGTGACCGGAAGACCGATTTCATCCGACATGACCGAACCACCGAATTTATCGGCAAACGTAACTCCCATCATATAGTGCATACATGTTGCGGAAAGACCGGAAGTATATGAATTGAGGAGGGCGAACAGAGGCTTATCGCTCATAACATCACTGCACAGAGAAAGAAGCCCATATAACTCGGACTCGAGTTTCCAGATTTCTCCACCCGGTCCCCTTCCGTATGAGGGAGGATCAAGGATAATTCCATCGTAAAAATTACCGCGGCGTATTTCGCGTGAAACAAATTTTATACAATCATCAACTATAAAACGGATATTGTCAATACCGTTAAGCTGAGCATTTTCTTTTGCCCACGCCGTCATTCCTTTTGAGGCATCAACATGACAAACCGATGCGCCCGCTTTTGCACAGGCAACAGATGCGCCTCCTGTATAAGCGAACAAATTAAGAACATTTACGGGACGTCCGGCATTCCCGATTTGAGATGCGAGCCATTCCCAATTACAAGCCTGCTCAGGAAAAAGCCCCATATGCTTAAACCCGGTAGGTCTGATTTTAAATTTGAGTTCCCCGTAAGAAATCATAAATGATTCGGGAAGTTTATTCATATCCCACTGACCGCCGCCCGAAGACGATCTCTTATAATGACCATGAGCATCGGTCCAACGAACATCTGTCTGTTCCGTATTCCAGATTATCTGAGGATCAGGTCTTACTACACAGTATTTATCCCATCTTTCGAGTTTTTCTCCGGACGATGTGTCAATTACTTCATAATCATTCCATTTATCGGCGATCCACATAATAAGCCTCCCCTCCCATTTTGCCGTTAATTATATCATAATAAAATAAAATATCAATGACAAAGATGTGAAGATAACCGAAAACTAAACGCAGAGCAAGCATCTGTTTTTGCCGGCCGAACATCAAAGATTTGTTCCACCAAATAAAAAATCATCAAAATGTTGCTTAAATTTCGATTTTTTATATTGCTATTTTATTTACGGTGTGGTAAAATTTGTGACACTTGATATGAGTGGTCCTCTGCATTCTCAGCACGAACACTCAAGTCCGTAAGGGCAATATCTTGAAATATTTTTCAGGAGGAATGAGAAATGGTAGCCAACGCTATTCAGAAGATGACTCAGGATCAGCTTCGCAAAGAGCCTCTCGATCTTAAAATCGGTAACGACGTTAAGGTCTTTGTTAAAATCAAAGAAGGCTCAAGAGAAAGAATTCAGGTTTTTGAAGGAACAATTATTGCGAAGAAACACGGCGGTATCTCCGAAACCTTTACCGTAAGACGTATATCCTACGGCGTAGGTCTCGAAAGAGTTTTCCCCGTTAACTCCCCTGCCATCGAAAAGGTTGTTGTTACCCGTAAGGGTAAAGTTCGCAGAGCCAAACTTTACTATCTGCGTGGCAGATCAGGTAAAGCCGCAAAGGTTAAAGAGCTTCTGTAACCTTAAGCTATACAACTCAGAAACAAATCAGCGAGAGTACCCGGTTTACAGAAGAAGGTTCTCTCGCCTTTGTTTTATCTTTCAATCAATTATTCCGAAATGGGAAACAATATGAACGACGAAATAAAAACCGAAACAAAAATTGAAGAAACGATTACAGAAAATATCGAAGAGAAAACTCCCGAACAAAAGCCGAACGGTTTTAAAGTTTATTTTGCAAAAGTTACGGATTTTATAGAAGCAATCGCTTTCGCCGTCGCATGTGCCATACTGATCATGACATTTTTTATCAGAATGGGCTATGTTTGCGGAGAATCGATGTTATATACAATGTATCCTGACGACAGATATTTGCTTTCGAATCTGTTTTACACTCCGAAGCAGGGCGATATCGTTGTTTTTGCTCCCGATTCGACAGTAAAAACCGAAGATCCGTTATGGGTTAAAAGAGTAATCGCAACCGCAGGACAATGGATTGACATAAAGGACGGCTGCGTTTATGTAAGTGATGACGCCGATATCACGGAAGAAGACAAACTCGACGAAAAATATACGAGATATCCGAACTCAACTCAAACACAAAATCCCGACATTACTTTTCCGATGAAGATTCCGGAAGGATATGTATTTCTGATGGGCGACAACAGAACCAATTCACGAGACAGCCGTTCAATCGGATGTGTTGACACGAGAAGCATCATAGGAAAAGTTTTGTTTAAATTATTTTAATTCTCAGATACTATTTAAGACTGACGGTCGGAGGTGATAAAATGGGTGAAGAAAAAGTCACGAACAAATCGATAAACTGGTATCCGGGTCATATGGCAAAAGCTCGCCGTATGATTGAGGAAATCATTCCGGATATCGATGTGGTTGCCGAACTTGTGGACGCAAGAATCCCACTCGCCTCGAAAAATCCCGACATAGAGCGGATTATCGGAAATAAGCCGAAAATTCTTATTCTTAACAAAGCCGATCTCGCAAATGCCGAACAGACCGCAAAATGGGCTGAATATTACAGATCGAAAGGATATAAAGTAATTTCACTTAACAGTATCAGGCTTAATAAAAAAATTTTTTTTGATGCACTTGATGAGGCTACCGCAGAAAAAACGAAAAGAGACAGAGAAAGAGGGATACAGAAGCGTTTGCTGAAAATCATGCTGCTTGGTATTCCGAACGTCGGTAAATCAACGCTTATCAACTCGTTAAGCGACGCTAAACGCGTAAAAACCGAAGACAGACCCGGAGTAACAAGGGGCAAACAGTGGATTGCACTGCAAAACGGAATGATGCTGCTTGATATGCCCGGAATACTTTGGCCGAAACTTGACAATCAACATGCAGCTCTTAACCTCGCGTTTACGGGAGCAATAAAAAGCGAAGTTCTCGACAATGAGGAAATCGCCGTGAAACTGATTTCGGTTCTTAAAAAAAATTATCTTAAAGAACTTTGCGAAAGATACAAAATCGAAGGGCTTCCGGAAGACGATTTTGAAGCGCTGAAATTTATCGGACAAAAACGCGGTTTTGTTCTCGCAAAGGGAGAAATAGATACCGAAAGAACAGCGTTTATGATGCTTGATGAATTCAGAGCCGGAAAAACCGGCAGAATCACACTCGACAGAGCGGAACTTATACCGAACATAGCCGTTCCGAAAGAAAAGAAAAAGGTCAACGATGAATAAAGCCGAAGTTACAACCGAGAATTTACAGCTTCAAATCGAAGCCGATAATCCGGGCGAAACAGTATGCGGTATTGATGAAGCAGGAAGAGGACCGCTGTGCGGACCGGTTTTCGCTGCGGCAGTCATACTTCCGACAGGGGTAATCATCGACGGTCTGAGAGACTCAAAAAAGCTCACAGTAGCAAAGCGTGACGAACTTTTTGAAATTATAAAAGAAAAAGCAGTCGCGTGGTCGGTCGCAAGTGCTTCCCCCGCCGAAATTGACGAACTGAACATCCTTGAGGCAACATATCTTGCAATGCAGAGAGCATTTGACGGTCTGTCCGTAAAACCGACGTTGGCGCTTATTGACGGAAACAGATCAAGACTGACAGGAGCAAGAACAATCTGTGTTGTAAAGGGAGATGACAAATGTCCGTCGATATCAGCCGCTTCAGTTCTGGCAAAAGTTTCGAGAGACAGAGAAATGGAGCATCTTGCAAAAGAGTATCCGATGTATAATCTCGAAAAACATAAAGGGTATCCGACAAAGGAGCACTATCAACTTATTGCGAAATACGGGGTATGCGAAATATACCGTAAATCTTTTTTGAAAACACTGGATAAACATATATGTCGTTAAAAAAACCGACAGCCGAAAGCACAAAGCGGGAGATCGGCTTTTATTTCGAAAAATATACGGAAAAGCAACTGAAAAAGCAGGGAATGAAACCGCTTGAACACTCCTACCTGTATTATCCTTACGAAATAGACCTGATTATGCTCGACGGGACGAAAATCGTATTTGTCGAAGTAAAGGAACGTCTTGATACAGAACGCTTTTCTCCGGAATTTTATGCCGATAAAAACAAAATGAATAACATTTTCAAAGCCGCGTCGGGATATATTGCGGAGCTTAAGAAAAAAAATGTTGATATTTTGGCGCTGACATACAGATTTGATCTCGCTTCAATTATAAGAGACGCTGATTTCAATGTTGAAAAATTTGAATATCATAAAAACTTTTTTAAGGCAGCCAAAGAAGATCTGCTGAAATATGCGGTAAACGAAATATAAGTAATGCCGGGTGTTATCTTAAACACCCGGCATCTCTTTTTTATTATATAAAAGAAAGTTATGATTTTATTAATTTTCGGATTTCATAATTTCTTTTTTGTGATACATTAAAGCATCGGCGCGGCGGATAATATCTTCGATTTCAGTAAACTTTCCGATTTGTGATCCGTATGCCATCGAACAAACCATACCGTCATATAAGGTGATATTCTCGCTATTGATTCTTTCGAGATTGTCTTTCCACTTTTCCTTTAAATCGGAAATGAAACTTTCATCGGCATTTTCGGCGATAATAACAAATTCATCGCCTCCGATTCTGAAACCGTGAACTCTTTCGAAATCGCATACGGATAAAATACTCTCGGCACAGCGCTTAAGCAACAGGTCTCCGTATTCGTGACCAAATCTGTCGTTTGCGGATTTCAGCCCGTTAACATCGAAAAATACAAGGCCTATGACCTCTCTATCGACATTTTCGGAAATTATTTGCTTGAAATAGTTTTGATTATACAGCCCGGTCAAAAAATCGTGATTACGGATATTATCAAGTTTTATCTGATTGTCTACGTGTTCTTTTCCGAGACGTATGACATGGAACATCAAAGTCGCGCAAGAACCTACCATAATAAATCTCGGCAAACAAATATAGAGAACAATCCTTGCGATATCCCACAAAGCAATTTCGTTAGTCGGATTCTGGATCAAAGCATCTCCGCCGGTTCCGATATTGATAAGTTCCTCAAAAAGGGGAATATCCCACGTACCAATGAGATACCCTAAAATAGGAGAAAACAAAGTGCAGACAATAGAGGCGATAAGGGAAGCTTTTCCGAGAGAAACAGAACGATAGAGCATTGCCACAAACATAGGGAAAAGCAACATGATCGTGGTATGAAATGTCAGAAGTGTGCTGAGCATCATGGTTACTATACATGAAACAGCAAAAATGTGCCATTTTGTAGCAGGACGTTTCAGATAATCTTTTTTCGTTTTTTCCAATATAAGAATAAGGATCATAAAAGAAATGGGAATAATCGATCCGATTCTCATTTCCGTTTTTCCGACTCTGAACAAACCGATTTCATTTAGAATCCAACAAAAAGAACTGCCGAAAAGCAGAACTTTTATAACAAGCATAGCCGCTTTATTCGGTTTTATCTCTGTCTCAGTAAGAAATATATTTTCTCGAGAATTTATCAAAGCACATCTTCCAATCAAATAGATTTTTAGAATATTATATCATATTTTAAAATTAAATCAAGGCTTTATAACTAATATTCATACATTTTTACAGCAGAAAACCATAACCGTTCTACGACGGAATCAAACACGGGAATACTTGACAGAAAGGTAAAACGGAATATAATATATAATATGATTTTATACGTTGGGTATCAGTTGAAATGATAAGACCGGACGAAATCCATACCGCAAAAAAGGAGGTATCAGATGTCGATTTATGCCATGGCTGATTTCCATCTTTCGGAATCCGTTGACAAACCGATGGATATTTTCGGTCCCGCATGGGACAGACACAGTGAAAAAATAGTAAACAACTGGCCTCTGACAGAAGATGACATCATCGTTATCCCCGGCGATTTATCATGGGCAATGAATATGTCCGAACTGAAAGCCGATATTGATTTTCTCGCAGCGCTTCCCGGCAAAAAAATAATATCGAAAGGCAACCACGATTACTGGTGGTCATCCGCGACAAAACTGAAAACGTTCGTAAAAGAATATGACGGTTTTTATTTTCTACATAACAATTCATTTGAAATCGCAGATTACAGTATTTGCGGAACGCGCGGATGGATTACCGAATCGGGAAAAGCCGATGATAAAAAGATACTCAGGAGAGAGATTATCCGGCTTGATATTTCACTGAAAAGCGCAAATAAAGAACCGATTGTTTTTCTGCATTACCCTCCTGTTACAAGCGGAACGGAATGTTCGGGGATAATCGAAATACTGACAAACCACGGCGTTAAAGAATGCTACTACGGACATTTGCACGGGAAATCGCTTGAAAACGCTTTCAAAGGCGAAAAATACGGCATACACTTTATTCCGATTTCGGCAGACAGACTCGGATTTTTCCCGATTCTGGTCCGAAAATGCGACAAAAACGAGCCAATTGAGCATAAATAAGTAAATTTTATTGAATTAATTGTATTTACAGTAGAAAATACGCATAATAAGTGATATAATATATAATGAATTTTTTCGGGCTATGCCCCGACCAAGAAAGGTAAACTGACATGGCACTCGACAGTAAGAAAAATCTTGAAAAGAATGTTGTCGAACTGACAATATCCGTTCCGGGGGATAAATTTGAAGAAGCTATACAAAAAGCTTACAGAAGAAACAAACTTAATGTTCCCGGATTCCGCAAAGGAAAAGCTCCCAGAAGTATTATTGAAAAGATGTACGGTAAAGGAGTTTTCTATGATGACGCAATCGAAGCACTTTACCCCGCTGCATATGATGATGCAGTTGAAGAAGCAGGCATCACACCCGTTGACAGAGCTGATTTAAGTATAATCAGCGCAGACGAAAACGGATTCAGCTTCAAAGCAGTAGTAACAGTTAAGCCCGAAGTTTCCGTAAAAGATTATAAAGGTCTCAAAGTTAATAAAATAAAAAGACCCGCTGACGAAAAAGACGTTGAAGCAGAGCTTAAAAATCAGCAGAAAAAGCTCGGCAGACTTATCGAAGTTGCCGCAGATGACGTAACAATTAACGGTGATACCGTTGTATTCGATTTTGACGGATATTGTGACGGCAAACCTTTTGACGGCGGAAAAGCAAACGACTACAACCTCGTTCTCGGTTCCGGTCAGTTTATTCCCGGTTTTGAAGAGCAGATGATCGGCAAAAAAGCCGGAGATGAATTCTCTGTCAATGTTAAATTCCCCGATGATTATCATGCCGAAGAGCTTAAAGGCAAGGATGCCGAATTCAAAATCGTTCTTCATGAAATCAAAAGAGAAGAGCTTCCCGAAATCAATGATGAATTTGCAAAAGACGTAAGTGATTTCGATACTCTTGACGAATACAAAGCCGATATTCTCAAAAAGGCTCAGGAAAGAAACGATCAGATATCCGACAGAGATCTTGACGATGCGATTTCCGCAGAGATTATCAATATTCTCGAAGCCGACATTCCTTCATGCATGATCGAAAATGAAGTAAATTTCGAACTTCAGCAGTTTGAACAGAGATTTGCTTCACAGGGAATCAGTCTTGAATCTTACCTCAAATACACAGGTCAGACTATTGACGATATCAAAAATATTTACAGACCCGGAGCTGAAGGCAGCGTTAAAATCCGTCTTGCTCTCGAAAAAATCGCAGAAATCGAAGGCATCGTGATTTCAGATGAAGAAATCGACGAAGAATACAAGAAATTCGCCGAAAACAACAATGTTGACATCGAAAAAATCAAAACACCTTCCGTCTCAGAATCCATCGCAAAAGATATCTCAATCAGAAAAGCATTTGAAATCGTTAAGAACAATGCAGTTGTAACCGAAATTTCTCAGGAAGAAGCAGACAAACTCAAAGACAAAGAAAAAGAAGCTAAACCTGCTGCAAAGAAACCGAGAAAGAAAAAGACCGAAACAGCAGAGGCAGCTCCCGCTGAAGAAGCATCCGAAGGCGAAGCCGCTCCCGCTGAAAAAAAAGCAGCAAAACCCAGAAAGAAAAAGACTGAAGCTCCCGCAGAAGACAAAAAGGACGCTGAATGATCTTTTCAATAAATTTAACTAAATAAAAGAAAGGATGTGCGATTATGGATAATTACCTTGTTCCTTATGTGGTTGAACAAACCAGCAGAGGCGAAAGATCCTACGACATTTATTCAAGACTTCTCAATGACAGAATCATTTTCCTTGCCGATGAAGTTAACGACGCAACAGCTAATCTTGTTGTCGCACAACTTCTTTATCTCGACGCAATTGATTCGGAAAAAGATATCAATCTGTATATCAACAGCCCCGGAGGATCCATTACCGCAGGCATGGCAATTTACGACACGATGAATTTCATCAAGAGTGACGTAAGTACGATATGTGTCGGTATGGCCGCAAGTATGGGAGCATTTCTTCTGACTGCCGGAGCTAAAGGCAAAAGATACGCTTTACCTAACAGTGAGATAATGATTCATCAGCCTCTCGGAGGATTCCAGGGGCAGGCAACAGATATAAAAATCCATGCAGACAGAATCATCAAAATGAAGAAAAAGCTGAACGGAATACTTGCAGAAGCAACCGGTCAATCGCTTGAGACCATTGAAAAAGATACCGAAAGAGACAATTTCATGTCAGCAGAAGAAGCTCTGAAATACGGTCTTATCGATAAAATCATTACGAAAAACTGATTAAGGAATGCGATACAGAAAAAGTTATTTATCTGTATCGCATAGCATTATTATGGCAACAAAAAACGACAACAACATTCATCAGTGCGCTTTCTGCGGAGGACTTGATACGGATCCCGGACGTGTGATACTCGCCGGTCTCAATCAGGACGTTTTTATCTGCAACGAATGTGTGGATATTTTTTCAGAATATCTGTCCAGCATTATGCCCGCAAAACCGCATAAAAAGAAAAAAAACAAAAACAAACCCGAAATAGAAATAAAAACTCCTGCAGAGATAAAAAAAGCACTTGACGAATTCGTAATAGGACAGGACGAAGCAAAAACAACACTTGCAGTAGCGGTTTACAACCATTACAAACGTATCATGTCGGATGAAGACGATGATATAGTGATACAAAAAAGCAATGTTCTTCTGTTAGGTCCTACCGGTTCCGGAAAAACGCTGATGGCGCAGGTTCTCGCAAAGCTGCTTAACGTGCCTTTCGCAATAGCAGACGCCACAACGCTTACCGAAGCAGGATATGTAGGAGAAGACGTTGAAAATATCCTGTTACGCCTTATACAAGCCGCCGACGGTGACGTTGACGCAGCAGAGCACGGAATAATTTACGTTGACGAAATCGATAAAATAGCCAGAAAGAGCGAAAATACTTCGATTACCAGAGATGTTTCCGGTGAAGGTGTTCAGCAGGCACTCCTCAAAATCCTTGAAGGAACGACGGCAAACGTTCCGCCGCAGGGCGGCAGAAAACATCCGAATCAGGAATATATTCAGATAAATACCGAAAATATTCTGTTTATCTGCGCAGGTTCTTTTGCCGGAATAGAAGATGTTCTGAAAAAACGTCTTAAAGGAAATACTATCGGGTTTAATTCGCAGCATAACAACGAAAACAAATCCGACGATTCTGCTTTACTGAAACAGATCCTTCCTCACGATTTAGTCAAATTCGGTCTTATTCCCGAGCTTATCGGCAGACTGCCCGTTATCGTATCGGTGGACAAACTCGACAAAAAAGCATTATTGAGTATCCTTTCGGAGCCGAAAAATTCATTATTGAAGCAATATACGAAGCTTTTTGCCCTAGACGGAGTTGAACTCAGATTTGAAGACAGCGCGCTTGAAACCATATGTGATCTTGCCATTGAAAGAGATATCGGAGCAAGAGGTTTGCGTTCAATCCTTGAGAAATTCATTATGCCCATCATGTATGAAGTTCCTTCGGACAAGACAATCAAAGAAGTTATTATCACGAAGGATACGGTTCTCGGCGGACAGCCGATTATAAAAAGAATATAAAAATCCGGAGCCGTAAAATTTACGGCTCCGTTATTAATTTAACAATCAGTTACGAAGACTTTGTATCGGCGCGGGAATACGTCCTCCGCGGGTAATGAAATCATCCGACGAGAAGTCACTGACAGGCATTACCGGAGCGCTTCCGAACAGTCCTCCGAATTCGATGCAGTCCCCTATTTTCTTGCCATATGCCGGAATAATTCTTACAGCAGTCGTTTTATTATTTACTACGCCTATTGCCATTTCATCGGCAATGATGGCCGAAATAGTTGATGCGGAAGTATCACCCGGAATGGCAATCATATCCAGACCAACGGAACAAACAGATGTCATAGCTTCAAGCTTTTCGAGCGACAAGGCATTAAGATTTACAGCATCTATCATACCGGCATCCTCGGAAACGGGAATAAATGCGCCAGATAGTCCTCCGACATGAGACGATGCCATGACTCCGCCTTTTTTGACCGCGTCGTTAAGTAACGCAAGAGCCGCGGTTGTGCCGTGAGCGCCGCATCTTTCGAGCCCCATAGCTTCAAGAATATGGGCAACGGAATCGCCGACAGCAGGTGTCGGAGCGAGTGACAAATCAACTATACCGAAAGGAACATTCAGTCGTTCTGAAGCAAGAGAAGCAACAAGCTGCCCCATTCTTGTAATTTTGAATGCGGTTTTTTTGATTATTTCGGCAACTTCCGATAAACTGCAGAGACCTTTTTCGGACGTAAGATTCTCGATAGCGACCTTAACGACACCCGGTCCGGAAACGCCGACATTTACGGCACATTCCGCTTCTCCGTCGCCATGGAACGCTCCCGCCATAAAAGGATTATCCTGCGGAACATTGGAAAAGACGACGAGCTTTGAACAGCCTGACGAATCACTGTCACGAGTTGCGTAAGCGATATCTTTTATGATCTGTCCCATCATGGCAACGGCATCCATATTGATACCTGCCTTTTGAGAAGCAACATTTACGGAAGAGCATACTTTACTTGTTACCGAAAGCGCATGAGGAAGAGATTTTATCAGAGCAATATCACTGTCGGTAAATCCCTTCTGGACCATTGCGGAATAACCGCCGATATAATTCACGCCGCAGGTATCGGCTGCACGCTGCAAAGCCATTGCGTAATCTGTAGGATCCGAAATACGGGCAGCAGCGGCAATCTGAGAAATCGGAGATACGGAAATACGTTTATTTATAATCGGAATACCGTATTCTTTTTCGATTTCCTCTCCTACCGAAACAAGATTCTGCGCCTTGCGGCAAATCTTATCGTATATTCTG
Organism: Eubacteriales bacterium; assembly: GCA_045629205.1. Classification (GTDB taxonomy): domain Bacteria; phylum Bacillota; class Clostridia; order Oscillospirales; family UBA644; genus JAZQLP01. The sequence continues at coordinate 3,447 of JAZQQT010000100.1, read as the reverse complement.
TCACACGCTTTTTTATAATCATCGGACGCGCAGTCAAAAAGAGAAATACCCATCGTAATGGTGCGAATGTCGAGATGTTCCTGCGTGAACATTTTTATGGTTTCAATAATATCTATATCGTCTATCAAAGCAGTATACCCCGTTTTCAGATTTTGTGCATGGCATTGAATACGTCTTCATGCATTGTGTGAACTTCGAGCCCCTTTTCTTTTCCGAGAGCCGAAAGAACATCGACAAAATGGGTAAACTTGCAATTAAGTCCTTCGATATTGACTATCATAATCATAACAAACAAATCGTCGAGAACCTTTTGTGATATATCTATAATATTTGCGTTATATTTAGAACATTCTGCTGAAAATGCGGCGATAATGCCGACATTGTCTTTTCCTATTATTGTAATAACCGATCTCATACATGCCTCCAATTGTCAATAATAGTAATTATACTAAAAGGAACATATAAAGTCAAGACGTGAAATATTGAGTAATTACGCATAAAATGGTAACAATCAAAGACAATAGTCATATTTATTTTAAAAATGACCGATATAATAAAAACAAACAGGAGGGACGGATATGGAAAAGAAAGTTTTCGGCATTGACGGAATGAATTGTGCCGCATGTTCGGCACGAATAGAATCCGTTCTGAATAAGCTTGACGGAATCGGATCCGCCGAGGTAAATCTCGCAACCGAAACGGCAACGGTGCTGTATAATCCGGACATAATCAGATTCTCGGCTATATCCGACAGAATCAATGCAATGGGTTTTAAAGTTGCCGATCTGATGAAGGACAATGCCGAAGAAAAAAAGCGGAAAAAAGAAAAAGAATTCAAAGACCTGAAACGCAGACTTATTATTGCAGCAGTGTTTTCGATCCCTCTTTTTATCATAATTATAGGAATCACATTCAATCTCCCGTTTTTTGATTTTTTAATTACAAATCCGAAGATCAATGCGATAATCCAGCTTTGCCTGACAATACCGGTTATAATTGCCGGACGATCCTTTTTTATCAAAGGATACAAATCCCTGTTTTCACTTTCGCCGAATATGGATTCGCTTGTTGCAATGGGAACTACGGCTTCCTTTATATACAGCTGCGTTTCAACAGTCCTTATTTTTTTGAATAAACCCGAACAGACTCTCTATTTCGAAAGCTCCGGAATGATAATAACATTTATTCTTCTCGGAAGAACGCTTGAGGCTGTTTCAAAGAATAAAACATCGGAAGCCCTGAATTCTCTTACATCCCTTATGCCGTCACAGGCAACCGTTATAAACAGCGAAGAGAAGGAGATACTGATTCCGATTTCGGATATTATTGCCGGAGACAGAGCGGTTGTAAAACCCGGTGAAAGTTTCCCTGCCGACGGAACAATCATAAAAGGAATTTCTTCCGTTGACGAAAGTATGCTTACGGGAGAATTTTTACCCGTTGAAAAAAATACCGGAGATAAAATAAGTGCCGGAACGATAAATTTAAGCGGACGGGTAATAATTCTCGTTGAAAAAACCGGAGAAGAAACAGCATTTTCAAGAATCATTTCAATAGTCCGCGACGCTCAGACAAAAAAAGCTCCGATATCAAGACTGGCTGACAGAATCGCCGGAATATTCGTTCCGGTAGTTATGGGAATCGCGCTGATAACGGTTTTGATATGGATTTTATCAACAGGTAATATTGCGTTTGCAATAAAGGCATTCGTATCTGTGCTGGTTATCGCCTGTCCCTGCGCTTTAGGGCTTGCAACACCGACGGCAATCATGGTAGGAACCGGGCGCGGCGCCGAAGAAGGAATACTGATAAAAAGCGGCGAAATCCTCGAAGCCGTTTGCAAAACAGATACGGTCATATTAGATAAAACAGGGACAGTCACAGAAGGAAAAGCGACTGTCGGTATGATATTGCCCGCAAACGGACACAGTGAGTCCGAAATCATAAGATACGCGCTGACGTGCGAACAAGGTTCGGCTCATCCGCTTGCAAACGCAATCACCGCATACGCGGAACAACACGGAATCAACACCGACAAGGCCGATACTGTGGAAACGATTATCGGACAAGGGCTTTCCGCCCATATCAACGGAATCGAAATCCTTTGCGGAAACGAAAGATTGATGGTAAGCAGAGGAATCGACATAAACGCTTTCGGAAAGACGGACGAAATAACCGACACAAAAGTTTACATTGCGGCGAACGGCGAACCTATGGGGTTGATTACGGTAACGGATACCGTAAAGAAGGAATCGGCAGAAGCGGTAAAGATGCTGAAAAACAGCGGAATTTCCGTAACCGTTATGACCGGCGACTCAAAAGAAGCGGGAGAAAAAGCCGCAAAAATAATAAACGCCGAAAACGTGCTCTCGGAATTACTGCCGGAAGAAAAAGCGAAAGAAATAGAAAAGCTCAAAGCATCCGGACGGAAAACGGTTATGGTAGGAGACGGCATAAACGACGCTCCTGCCCTTGCGGTTGCGGATGTGGGAATTTCGGTAGGCGCAGGAACAGCAGCCGCTATGGAAACAGCAGATATCATCCTTGTAAAAAACGATATGAGAGATGTTGCAAAGGCAATCTCGTTAAGCAAAGCGACTATGAAAATCATAAAACAAAATCTTTTCTGGGCTTTCGCCTACAACGTTATCGGCATACCAATTGCCGCAGGTGTTCTTACACTATTCGGCGGTCCCATGTTAAATCCGATGATTTCTGCCGCATGTATGAGCCTGAGTTCGGTTTTTGTTCTTTCGAACGCATTGAGACTTAAAAAAATAAAAATCGATTAACTCAATTGTAACTTGTAACAAAAAAATCGAAAATCCGGTATTGAAATAAATCCACCGGTGTGGTATAATATGTATTGTTGAACAAATGCGTTTGTAGCTCAGGTGGATAGAGCAACTGCCTTCTAAGCAGTGGGCCAGGGGTTCGAGTCCCTTCAAGCGCACCAAACAAGAATAATCCGAACCTTTTACCAATCGGTAAAACGTTCGGATTTTCTTTATTCTTTGATTATCCGAACTTTAACACAAAAAATAAAAAGACGGAGGTCAAAGAAAATGACAAACACAAATGAAACGACAAATTTAGGTAAATGGGGCAGATTGCATTATGACTACCTCTATCGCAACAAGAGGACAGTTATCAATGCCATGCGGCTGAAAGGCACTCTGCAAGCGTATTTGGAACAGTTTGACACTGATACCCAAGACAGCTTTGAAAAGCTCGTGAAACGCACGGCAGAGGCCGAGAATGTCACGGAAGAACTCAAAGCATCCGACCAAATGGAATGGGTTCGCCGGATAAACAACATCCGCAACCGTTGCGAAGAGTTTATTCTCAACGAGTATGTTTATCAGTAAATCGGGTAGGAGGCTGACTATTAGTTAGCCAGCCGACCTCCCACAGAACCGTGCGTACCGGACTGGTACACGGCTCCTC
>JAZQQT010000099.1:0-3964 GCA_045629205.1 Eubacteriales bacterium | reverse complement strand
CATCCGTATTCCCCGTGTTATCAGGCGTAACGGGATCGGTTTCTGAATCAGATGCTTTCGATTTTTGATATCCGCAGAATTCACAAACATTATTATCATCAAAAGAATGACCTTGCTTTTCAATTTCTGCGCCGCAGGCACATTGGATCCAATGATGATCTTTGTCAAATTTTATGTCGCCGCCTATATGACGGTTTGCGTCTTTTGAACCTTTTATGCTGCTGATTATCGTTTTGCCTTTTGCATCAGAGAACTTCTCGCCGCAGATCTCACATACGTAATAAGCAACCGTTCCCTCATTCATGCAGTCTCCCGATACCGCGTCAACCTTTATTAAAGAATGAGACTTTGCGACTACAGTATCCGAAATAACTTTACCGCAAGTTTGGCATTTAACAGTAGTATGCCCGTCTTCGGTACAGGTGGCATCGGTTATTTCAATAATCCTGGTGTGGCTGAATTCCAAATCTGCTTTCACGGTAATTTCCTGACCGTTTGCAGTATAATCCGTAACCTTGGCAGTAATGCCTCCAACAGAAACAGGAATATTCATCGGATTATTGAATGTGTATCCGCTCTGAGCCTTAATCTTAAAAACAGCCGTATATGTTTTTCCGCATTCGAATTTTGAAGGATTTCCCACGATGGACACGGAAGTAACCTTATAAAGATTTTCTCCGGCACTTGCATTTACCGACGCACTGTCTCCGACTTTCTTGGTAAACAAATCGGATTCAATCTTTACGCTATCGATAAAGGAATACTGAAGTGAATATAACGCTGTTGCACCGAGAGATTCTGCAGGATCATAATTTACGGAAGCTGCATATTTAGCGCCGTTAACGGTGTATCTGGACGAACTCGTTGCAGGACAAGCATATGAAGGAAGAACCGTAAGAGAGTAAACTTCTCCTTCTTGTGCAGTTAATAACTTAGTATAATTCTCTTTTTCTTCTTTTGTGCAGTCTCCGATTAAAGATAAATATGAACTAATGTTTGTGGCACTCCATTTACCGTCAGAATAGACGTTGAAAAGCGGCACTCCCAATTCTTTAAACTGTCCGCCGTATATGGCAACAGTAATCTCATTTGCCCTGGAACCGTTTATTGTAACATTACAGCAGGCCAGATTGATGAGGTCGTCACCGGGTCTGATTTCATCCGGGAAAGTCACGGAAACCGTAGGTGCCTCAGACGGAGTAAAAGTAATACTGAATTTGAGAAAATCGTAATCAGAAGACCGCAGTGTTGTTTCTGCACTGATCTGGCTGCCGTTAATTCTTATATAAACCTTAGTGTTTTCATCGACATAATACCCGGGTTGAGCAACAGCATATCCGGAAATCGTATAAGTTATTCCGGCTTCCAGTTTATCAGTTCCCGGTGTTGAATATTTATAATTCTCAAACCTGCCTGTTCGCCAAATCAATTCCGAGTTTTCTATATATGCGTATTTATTATCGCTTGCGAAAGCAAACTGAGATACTGCGGGAATCACGGAACCTGCATAAATGTTTCCGATGTTGACAGTAAGTGAATAGATTTGCGACTTATCATTGCCTACTGTTTTTGTTTGGCCGCAGACAGTACATTTATAGATGGTTTTATTGCCGCTGTCTTTCCCGCCATCCCAGTTATGAACGCCTTTATCTTCTTTAATTCCGCACAACGCACACTCATGCCAATGATAAGTATCGTCGGTTTTCCAACTGCCGAATTCGTGCTTGCAGGCAGTGCTTAACTCTGCTGTAACGAGGACAAGAGTCTTTCCGTCGGCGGAACATGAAATGACCGGAATAATAGAGCCGTCAATTCTGACGGATGTATCTTTCGAAAATACGTAACCGTCTTTTGCTGTGAACGTAATCAGCGCCTTATATTTTGACGCTCCTTTCAGATACTTTGATCTCCACAGGTTATTACCGTAAAGTTCATCGCACCGCACGTTGTTCTCATACCAGCATACCGATACCGATGATACACAATCGGTTGTTGCAGTATAAGTGATTATTGAAAGAGGATTTGATGATTCAATAAAGCCGCTCTTGATTACAGCACCTGAAATTTTCGCCGTAACGGAAGATACAACCTCATCTTTCGGGGGATTAACGCAAAATCCGACCTTGTGAGTATGATTATAAACCAGATTGTCTTTTTTATCAAAAATCATATTGTGAACATACAGATAACCCGACTGCGGTTCAGAATATGAAAAGGTGCCTTTTGTATTCCCAAGCAGGTTTTTTTTGCCGGTGTCAGTAGAATAGACTTCAATAGATGGTTTAGATATCAACAAGCCGGTTTTTGTGACCCAGTTCGGAAAATCCTCAACAACATTATTCACCGTAAACTTCTCGCCGACTTCGAGTTCTATCGTACCGGTAATTTTCTTTCCGGTTGAAGCATCTACGGCTTTGTTATTACCCTCAGAAAAAGGAATAACAAGAATATCGTCCATTCGGGCTAAATCCTTGAATGTAAGAGAATCGGCGGATTTTTTTTCACCGTTTACCAAAAGGATTGAACTCGAAGGAACAACTGTACTGAACTTATACCCTTTGAACTGATCCGAATAATTATCTTTCGAAAAACCGGTATAACTCGTTAAAAATGTGGAACAAAGGCATATACCGCCCCCGATGCCGTTACGTCCGCAGAAGTATCCGCCGTTTATGACAGGTGCTCTGTATATTTTTCCGATATCGCCCGGTGTTAAAAGAACGGAATAACGTTCCGAGATAAACATACCGCCGTTAATCGTAAGCTGCGTCATCTGTATGGCGTGATTATTATTTGCATCAGGATGGCGATACCCCAGACCGATGGCAGACAGATAGCGATACCTTTGATCTTCATTTTCATTTGTTTTTTTTATTATAGCTCTGAATGCTCCGTCGTTGATTACGCATTTACCGCCGACAAGCCCGACTGCAGCGCGAGTATAGGTAAATGCAGTGTCTCTGATACTAAACGGCCAATTTGTCGGTGTAATACCGCTTTTATTGCCGTTTGTAAAAACCTGCTGATATTTCCCGTTCTTGGTATCAAGAGAATATATCCCGCCGTCAAAAGTTACAACGCAATCATCGTTACCTATAATCCGTAATGCAGTGGTCGGTCCGTCGTCGTAAACATAAGCAGTAAAATAGATGCCTCCCTCGCCTTTGGTGTCCGTAAAGGTCAAAGACTTCGCATGGCCGACATCAATTCTTATCCCATAGTACAATTTAGAGGAAAGATCACCTGACTCAACTGACATTGATATGCTATGACCGTTAAAATCAAAAATAATACTGGAATCAGTATTCGGATATAGTCCAATAAAATACCAATCAGAAAACTTTTTCATTCCCGAATCCATCGTAATATCGCGTTCGAGAACAATATACAAGGTTTTGTTGCTTTCGGCATTTTCAAATGCAGCCTCAATCTCGGAAACAGTATTTACCGAAACCTTTTTATCATATTTATAGGTTTTATTTACCGGATCGGCTTGATACCATACAACAGACGACGATGCACTGACGAACAGTGAAAAGGACAGAATGAGCAAGATTATCGCAGACAACACGGTAAACAAGCCAATAATTTTCTTTTTCATATTTGAACCTCCAAATCTCATTTTCGTAATCATTCAAATAGCTTATCTTCTTAAGCGTTACAGGGGTTGGTGATACATTCACAACCTACGTGTTCATATTCTTTATGATAATTTCTCATATCATATCCCATACTGCCAACTCTCTTCATTCCGGAAAAATTCGGAATCATATCAGCCCGCAAAAGGGTATAGTAACCCCCTCCCATACCGATACACAATTATTATACGGATTTCTGATGCTCCGCACATCTGCCAACCGGCCGATATTTTGAAAAATATTTCAAAAAAACAGATGTGCAGAAGCACATCCCTCTATGTTCATGCGATTTGTTTTCAGTATTTTCTCATCTCTTTTCTGGCCAT
>JAZQQT010000098.1:0-5356 GCA_045629205.1 Eubacteriales bacterium | reverse complement strand
TTGGTGATACAATCACATTTATGCCAATAGGATAATTTGATGTTTGCCCATTAGGAACATATAAAGTTGCATTAGTTTTATTTTATGATGGATATCATTGGTATAGACAGGATTCAAACGGTTTGTGGTCACATAAAAAAGGAATCAATCCAATAACAAATCGTGATGATTCGGATCAATTAATTATTGATCCGCAATTGGCAAATAGAGGTGAATATACACAATTTGCAGGGTATTTTGCTGTTACTCCTTGGAATGATTTCGTTGATTTATCTGAAGATTATGGTTGGTATTACAATGGTTTATTTTTTCTTTCTTATGGTTTTTTGCTCTCATATATTAATTCATTAGATTGATAATTTTGTTATATATATTGAAAGGATGTTTACAGTGAAAAAAACAACTATCATATTATTAATTATTTATTTTATGTTATTACATCTTCTTGCCTGTTCCATCTCGACTGAACAAAAAGGTCCAAATAATACCCCAGAGCAAAAATCAGAAGATGAAACATTTTGGAATGCTTCGATAGAACACTACCGAGACCTTATAAAACCTGGTGTTACTTTTTCTGAAATTTGTGCAATATTTGGAGTTGAAAATGATTCATGGTGTGATGATTGGCGAGATAGTTCCACATTGATTTATCCTGCACATTTTATTATGGGTGATAATAATGAAACAATAGTAGATGTATGTGTGTATTATGTTGGAATAGATTCTCGCGAAGAATATTATAATATCAATAAAGTTTTACAAGAAAAATATCCGATAAAAGAAGACTATATATCTGCAAAACGTGACCAATTGATTCCATATATAGAATCTGTAACAATTATGAATAATGGTGACAATACAATACTATTTGATATAATCAAGTAATTTTTTTGATAGATCCGCGTGAAATACGCCTGCGGCGTGTGAAGTGCCTGCGGGCGTGGGTGGATTTATTTCATTTCACATTGCAAAGCAATATTTCACAACGCCGAGGAACGAGGTGTTATTTCACATCGGCATAGCCGATATTTCACTTGAACGATAATCAATTATTGGGTATAATGAGTCCGACAAATTATTATTTGACGGAGGTTTTTATGAGCAAAGTCAGACTGACAATAACAGAAAGCAGATGCCGATGCGGATATGTAAAAAGCGGCGACATATTTATAGTCGACGACTTATGTCCTCCTCTATGCCATGAATTATGGAATTGTATTTATCCGTCTGTGTATGCCTTGAAAAATGGCGCTGTTCTTGATTACGGAACGGGCAAGGCAAAATGCTTTGATGCCATGTGTCCTGATGAATGCAGGGTCCACGTTCATGGGGAAATAGCGGAAGAGTAAGAAGCTTCAGTTTGTCGAGTTAAAAGAAAAATCCGCCGAAGAGAGAACAAACGATCTCTTTTCGGCGGATTTCGCTTTGCCGAAATACTTTCTTATGCGGCTGTGACTTTCATGTATCTGTTTTTTTGTTGAGGGACTTGAAGCGGTTTTGAATTGAATAACGCTCCGGTCGGCGTTTTGCCGCTGAAACACAGAAACGCCCGGGAGCTCTTCGGACTGAATGTTCTCGGGGTGTTTTTTTGCGTTTTTCTTCGTTCTAAGGCACGGTTCGAGGGTAAGACGATAGTTACCCTTATCTTACCTTAATAACGGTTTCTGCGGCTTCCGGGTAACAAAAAAGGACCTAACTTCCGAGACCGTAGAATAAAAACTGAAGAATTACTGAAAATAAACGAAATCCGATTATTCCCATTATGATCCTTATAATAAAACTGCGCAGTGTAGCGGTTCTTCCCGTGTTATATGAACCGGGTGTGTTTCTCGCACCATGAGATATTTCCCGATAGAATTGACGGTAGGTTCCGTCCCCGGGGTTTAACCGGATCGCTTTTCGGATTGATTCCGTTGCCTGCGCGATGTTTCCGAGACCGTTGTATGCGTATGCGCTGATATAATACCAACGGTCATTTCTGTCATTTACCGTGATTTGTGATAATACGGAAATTGCTTCCGCGTATTGTCTGTTTTGCACCGCACGGATCGCACGGATGATTTCCTGTGAGTCACCGGACTGCGGCTGAGGTATTGCAGAATATCTTTCTGCGGTATATCCGAAAAAATCACCGAAATCAAAGTCGGAAAAATCACCGGTCCGATTTCCGTAATACTGATATCCGCGATATTGAGAATAATTTGATTGCTGTTCGTATCCGCGGGCTTCCTGCTCTCGTTTGGCTCTGTATTTGTCGGGATTCTGAAGCATATCATACGCTTCATTAACCTCATTCATTTTCCGCGTTGCCTCAGGATCGTCAGGATGCAGGTCGGGATGAACTTCTTTTGCTTTTCGTCTGTAAGCCCGTTTTATTTCTTCGGGTGTTGCATCAGGTGAAATCCCGAGAACCCGATAAGGATCTTTTATCATGCTTTTTCCTTATGTTTTTCTGCTGAATTCTGTTTTGCATTGCGGACATGTAATGGTTATGGTTTTGTTTTTTTGGGGTTTTTTCAGACGGAGCGCAACTTTACAATTCGGGCATTTGTAATAGCGATGCGTTTTTCTTTCACGCCATTTACTCTTGATAAGGTTGATTTTTTGCTTTATTTTCTTTCGTATTACAAGATATTTGTCCCGCTCGGCGTAGCGTTTTTTGTAATCCTTTGACAGACTGCGTAAGCATGACAGTATTAAAAGCAGTAAGGCGATGACTGAAAGCAGACCTGATTTCGGAATAAAACAAGCAAGCAATAAAAATATGAATGCTATTATTGAAATAAAGCGAGACAGTTCATCATTCCCATAGCGTCCCTGCATAAAACCCTGTATTTTATATTTCAGATTGTAAAAGAATTTTTTCATAATACTCCTTGCGCTTCAGATAATCTTTGCCTTTTGCCATGGAAAAGGACGCGTTTTATTTTTCAAACTTTTTCAGCAGTTTCATCTTTGTTTTTTCGTTTTTACCGCCGTAAGGATGCTCTCGGAGTGGCAGATTCAGATGTGTTTTTCCTGTCAGAACGGTCTGTGGGTGGGTAAATTCGCGGAAGCCCCATTCGCCGTGGTACGCGCCCATGCCGGAGTGTCCCGTGCCGCCGAACGGCACACCCTTGACCATCATGTGGACGCAGACTTCGTTGACGCACCCGCCGCCGTACTGTTGCGTTTGCATCACGCGGTTTGCCCATTTCTTGTCTTTTGTAAATAGGTAAAGTGCCAGCGGATGCTCTCTTCTTGCCATGACGTCAAGAATTTCATCGACCTCGCCGTCTTTGAAAGGAACGACGGGCAGAATCGGACAGAACAGCTCGTGCTGTACGATCTCGTCGTTCTTGTCGATCGGATACAGCACGGTAGGCGAGAACTTTTGCGTTTCTCTGACCCCTTTTCCGCCGAAATACACGCGGTCGCGGTATTCGTCCGTGATCTTTTCGCATTTATCGTAGACAGACGCGGTGATGAGCTTCGGGTATTCTTTGTTCTCCTCCGGGTGCTCGCCTACCTGCCGGATGAATTCGTCTTTCAGCGCGGCAAGGAAATCGTCGGCGATCTCCTCGGCAACGGCGATCTGATTGATGTTGATGCAGATCTGCCCCGCGTTGCAGAGCTTGAAAAAGGCGATCTTCCGCGCGGCGTCTTTGATATCCGCGTCAGCACGGACAAGGCACCAGTTGCCTGTCTCTCCGCCGAGCTCGAGTGCCACGGGTGTCAGATTCTTCGACGCCTCCGCCATCACGTGCTTTGCTACGTTCGGCGAGCCGGTATAGAAGATCTTATCGAACCGCTCGGCAAGGCAGAGGTCGGCGATGTCGTGTCCGCCGTCGATCAGCGCGACGTACTCTTCGTCGAAGGTTTCGGCAATGAACTTTTTCAGCGCCTCGGTGCAAGCCGCCGATTTGGAGCTTGTTTTGATGACCGCCGTATTCCCGCCCGCAATGCTTGCGAGCAGAACGCCGAGGGTCAAGAGAATCGGAAAATTGAACGGGCTGATGATGAGCGTTACGCCGTAAGGCATTTTATAGACCTTTGTGGAAGTACTCGGGAAGCACATCAGTCCGCTGTAATGCCTTTCCGGTCTTGCCCACTTGCGCAATCCTTTGATCGTTTCGTTGATCTCGACGATGATCGGTCCGACATCGCAAAGATATGCTTCGACACGGCTTCTTCCGAGATCTTCATACAGTGCCGCCTCAAATTCTTCCTCGTGGGCGAGGACGGCGGCTTTCAGTTTTTTCAGTTGTGCGATACGCCACGAAACATCCAGCGTTTCTCCGCTTCTGAAAAACGCGCGCTGACGTTCGACGATATTGTGTATTTCCTGTTCGGTGTACATCATTATCCCTCACTTTCGATTGATCTCATCAAGAACGGTATAGATTTGTTTGTCCGACATCACGATCGGCGGGGTGTAGTTGATCGAATCCCATGCGATCGCGCGGGCAAGCGGCTTGTAATCCTCTTTGGGGATAAACTCTTTTTTGCTCTCAAATCCGCACAAGTCGATCAATTCGCTGATTGCTTCCAGCAATTTGCCGCAAGCGTCGGTATCGCTTACGGAACCGTCCGCGAGCCCGCAGTGGCGGGAGAGCGCGGCAAGGCGTTTCTGACATTTTCCTTTTTGCGCTTTCATCACCGGCAGCAGTGACAAAGCAATCGCGTTTCCGTGTGGGATGTGGTATTTCGCGCCGATCGAGTGGGCGAACGCGTGAACGTATCCGGCAAGCTGTTTGTTGATGGCGTTCCCGCCGTAGTGGGCGGCGAGGCACATATTCTGCCGTGCTTCGATGTTTTCGGGGGCGCGGATCAGAACGGGCAGGTTTTCCAGCACGAGCTTCACGCACTCCATGCTTTTTTGCATATCACCGTCCGAAACCCGCACGGGTGCCACAACACCTTCCAGCCCGTGGCTTAAAGCGTCAATTCCGCAGGCGCAGGTGATGCCCTTCGGGGCTTTGATCGTCAGCTCGCTGTCCAGAATAACGGCTCTGACGTCAAGCCCCACGACAACAGTAGACCCTTTGCTTCCTTTGTCATTCGTCACGACCGCGCCGACGGTGATCTCGGCACCGGTTCCGGCAGTTGTCGGGACCGCGAGAATCGGCAGCGTTTTCTTTTTGACGAACAGGAATTTTTTGAGCAGAGATTTTGATTTCCGCTTCCGGAGTCTGCCCCCGGCGGCAATCATTTTGCAGGAATCCATGACCGCACCGCCTCCGAGCGCGATGATCGCGTCGGCGTTGCAGTCTGTCAGTGCTTTTCTGCCCCCATCGATGATGGTAAGATTCGGCTCGGAAGAAATATCCGAAAAAATCGAGCAGGACACACCGGCATCGGCAAGCGACGCCGTGAT
>JAZQQT010000097.1:0-5008 GCA_045629205.1 Eubacteriales bacterium | reverse complement strand
ATTTTGGAAATTATATGCAAAACTATTGAATTATGCATTTTTAATGATATAATATAATAAATTGATATATATAATAATTGGAGGAGCTTGATGGATCAGAACAACATAGGAAACGTAAAGATTTCCGAAGACGTTATATACAAAATCGCTATAAACGCAGCATTGGAAACCGAAGGAGTAAGCAAAGTAACTTCCAAAAAAGCCGATAATGCAAAAGAATTTTTTGAGGGAATGAAATATCCGAAAGGATTGTCATATAAAAATACTGAAGACGGCATTATTCTTTCAATATGTGTTTCATTGAATTACGGTGTTGTTATTCCCGACGTTGCGGCTGCAGTTCAGAAAAATGTTGCCGATGCTATTACGAATATGACAGGACTCAATGTCGCGCACATAGATGTCGTCGTAACGGGTGTTATACAGTCAAATGAGTAATTCTGTCAATAGATCACTTGCGCGTGAATATGCGTTTATCTTGTTGTTTCGTAATCTTTTTTCATCAGAATCTGATTACACTTCGCTTGTCAGCACCCAGATTGAGGACTGTCCTGTAGTTAATAATGCTTATACCGAGTTCCTTTATAACGGTGTTTCCGAAAAGTCAGACGAATTGAATAGTATTATACGTGAAATGTCTTCAAGATGGAAGCTCGAAAGAATTTCCAAAGTTGCGCTTGTGGTTTGCCGCATAGCAATTTATGAAATGTTTTTTGTCAGCGATGTTCCCGTCGGAGTTGCCATCAGTCAGGCAGTTGCTCTTACAAAAAAGTATTCGGATGAGTCATCAATAGCATTTGTGAACGGATTACTCTCCGGAATATCAAGAAAATATTCCGATAAATTTGTGGAAAAAAAGAACTGATTATTTTTCATGAGCAGATTTCTGGGTATTGATACAAGTAATTATTCAACATCCGTAGCGGTTGTTTCAGATGACTTTTCATATTTGACAGATGCGCGTTTGTTGTATGTTCCTGATGGCAGCAGAGGACTCCGTCAAAACGATGCCGTTTTCGATCATATAAAAAATTTGCCTGATATGCTTTCATCGGTTGTTTCGGAATCATATTATGCTGTCGGTGTTTCTACCTCACCGCGAAGTGTTCCGGGTTCGTATATGCCATGCTTTGTTGTCGGCAAGTCTTTTGCCGATGTTATAGCGAGCGAAAAGAAAATACCGGTTTATAATTTTTCTCATCAAATGGGGCATATTGCCGCAGGATTGTTTTCCGCAGGCAGTCTGAATATGTTATCCGAACGGTTTCTTGCATTTCATCTCTCAGGCGGAACGATGGAATTGCTGCTTGTAAACGGTATTCACAATATTTCGTGCGTGTCGCAAACTGCTGATATTACGGCAGGTCAATTATTCGATAGAACCGGAGTAAAATTGGGAGCTTCGTTCCCGGCAGGAAAATATATTTCCGATTTGGCGGTAAACGGTTCTTCGCCGATAAAATATAAAATTGATGTCAAAAACGGTTCGGTCAATCTTTCCGGAGTGGAAAATAAGGTTGATAAATTGATTTCAGACGGTGTCAGCCAGGAGAATATTGCTTCTTTCGTCGCAGATACCGTAATTGATGCGATTAAAAAAATGATTAAATATGCTCGTTCTCAATTTGACGTCAGTCTTCCTGTTGTTATGATCGGCGGTGTTTCTTCAAGTGCCTATCTGCGTGAAAACCTGCGTGATATAAATGATTTGCTGTTTGCTGCCCCTGAGTTTTCAAAAGATAACGCTTTGGGAATTGCAGTCCTGACCATGTTGTCATATAACGGAGAAATATGAATATATTAACCGTATCACAACTGAATATGTATTCCCGAATGCTTCTTGAAGGTGATTCGAATCTTAAAAGTGTCTGTGTAAAAGGTGAAATCAGCAATTTGGTGTTCCATTCAAGCGGTCATCTTTATTTTTCACTTAAAGACGGATATTCTTCTGTCAAAGCGGTTATGTTTCGCGGAGCAGCCGTAAAGCTGCCTTTCAGACCTGAAAACGGAATGGCGGTGATTGCTTCAGGTTCTGTTACTTTATATGAAAAAGACGGAACTTATCAGATTTGCGTAAACATGCTTTCACCCGACGGAAAAGGGAACGAATATTTAAAACTACAGGCGCTTAAAGAAAAATTGGAGGCAAAAGGTTATTTTGATTCCGCAAGAAAAAAACAGTTGCCTTATATACCCGATTCTGTCGGCTTGATCACGTCGCCGACCGGTGCTGCGATCAAGGATTTTTTTGCTGTCATATCAAAGCGTTGGCCGGGCTTGAACATATTGTTTTATCCTGTTTCGGTGCAGGGGAATGAAGCTGCCGGAACGATAATAAAAGGTATACGTTATTTTAATAATAATCCTGTTGATTTAATAGTAATAACACGCGGAGGCGGGAGCAAAGAGGATTTATATGTGTTTAACGACGAATCCGTATGTGATGCTGTTTTTGAATCACGTATTCCCATTGTAAGCGCAGTCGGACACGAAATAGATTATACATTAACCGATTTTACCGCCGATTTCAGGGCGCCCACGCCTTCTGCGGCAGCCGAGAGCATTGCTCCGGACAGAAATGAACTTCAGACGCAGCTGAATCTTTGCGAAGATATGATTTATGAGTCTCTGAATAATTATCTGTCTGATTTAAAATCAAATCTTTTGTCATCTTATAAAGATATAAAATTGTCGGCTGGTTTGAATAAATTTGCGTCAGAATTAACTGTGTTGCAGCGGGATTTGATAAATAAAATCGAAAGACTGGTTGCCGCAAAAAAGTCTGAGGTTCAAACCGTGGCATCGGTTTTATCCGCGGTTTCTCCTCTTAATACAATGGCAAGAGGTTATTCCGTTGCACAGAAAAACGGAGCGATAATAAAAACCGTAAAAGACCTCAGTATAGATGATAATATAGAAATACTATTCAAAGACGGAAAGGCTGATTGCTGTGTCAAAGAAATCGGGAAATAACCTGACTTACGAGCAGGCTTATAACAGAATTACAGAGATTTCTCAGTTACTCGAGTCCGGAGATGTTTCTCTTGATGAATCACTGAAATTGTTTGAAGAATCGGTAGGTTTGATTTCTTTTTGTAACTCTCAGTTAAAAGATGCCGAATTAAAAATAAAAACCATTATAGACGGTGTTCAGAATGAACAACAGTGATTTACAGTCAGTATATTTTGAACAAATCAATAATAAACTGAATGAATATCTTTCATTTAATAAAGGTAACATGCTCGGAGAGGCCATGAACTACGGTGTTACGATCGGCGGAAAAAGGCTTCGTCCTATCATTGTCCTTGCCGTCAGCAATCTGCTCGGCGGAAACAGTGAAGTTGCATTGACTTTTGCCTGTTCCATAGAAATGATTCATGCCTATTCACTTATTTTTGATGATTTACCGGGTATGGATAACGACGATCTTCGCAGAGGAAAGCCGACTAATCATAAGGTTTTCGGTGTCGGCAATGCTATGCTTGCAGGACTCGGATTGTATTCAAAGGCTTATGATATTATTCTTGAATTATCCGAAAACGGAAAAATTGATGCTTCACGCTGTTTAGATGCGATAAAAACAATCACAGATGCTTCGGGGCTTAAAGGTATCGTTGTCGGGCAGTATCTTGATTTGAAAAATACCGATAATACCGTTCTTTCGGAAACGGAGATTAATGAAATCAATTTAGGAAAAACCGTCGCTATGATTCGCGGCGCTGTTAAACTCGGTTGTATCAGCGGAAACGCCGATAAAGAAACAGAGAAAATTCTCGATGATTTTGCTGTTAATCTCGGCTTTGCGTTTCAGTTGCGTGATGATATCCTCGATGTCGTAGGCAATGAGAAACTCGGCAAAACAATAGGAAAAGATAAAGAACAGGGAAAAACAACACTTGTTGATTTATATGGCTTGGAAAAAGCGCAGAACGAAGTCATTCGATTGTCCGACAATGCGTTAAATGCGCTTTCAAAAATAGAAAACACACAGTTTTTGCAGTATTTGACGCGAAAGCTTTGCGACAGAGATTTCTGATATGAGCAATGGCTGTCAACAGACAAGACTTGATGTTTTTCTTGCCGGACAGAATTTCGGATTGAGCAGAGAAAAGGCAAAAAGTCTGATTAGCGAAGGGTATGTCTATGTAAACGGGCGTCCCATAAATAAACCCTCATTTAACGTCAGTGATACGGATCATATTGAGGTCAAAAAATTACCGGAATATGTCAGCAGGGGCGGATATAAATTAAAAAAGGCACTTGAAAGTTTTAATATCTCGGTAACAGGAAAAATCGCGCTTGATATCGGGGCTTCTACAGGCGGGTTTACTGATTGTCTTCTGCAAAACGGCGCTGAAAAAGTATTTGCCGTGGATGTCGGAACTTCTCAGCTTGTTTCTTCACTGAAAGAAGATAAGCGCGTGATATCCATAGAGAATACGGATATAAGAAAGGCCGATTTTTCATCCTATTCCGTTTCATATTTCGATATAATTACGGCAGATGTTTCTTTTATTTCAATAACGGCTGTTTTGGATGATATCAAACGTTTTTCAAACAGAGATACAGATATCGTTGTCTTGCTTAAACCGCAATTTGAAATCAAAACAAGAAAAGGATTCGTTCGTTTTCCGTCTCAGCATGAGAAAATTATTTCAGATACCGTAAATACCTGTTTGTTAAAAGAAATTAACGTAAAAGGTCTTGACTTTTCTCCGATAAAAGGGGGAGACGGTAATATTGAATTTCTGCTGTATCTGTCGTGCGATTTTACGGAAAATCATTTTGATTTTTCAATTATTTCCGACGTTGTGAATCGTGCTCACCAAACTTTGATTTGAGGGAGATTGAATAATGAATATAGCTTTGATTGTCAGCCCTCAAAAGGACGTAGATCTCTCTGTCAGTAATAAAGTTTTATCTTTTTTATCTGAAAAAAAATGCAGTGTGTTTTCCGACATAGACGGATTGAACGGAGTCAGTAAAACAAAAAATGAAGACGAGGCT
>JAZQQT010000096.1:0-5596 GCA_045629205.1 Eubacteriales bacterium | reverse complement strand
TTAATTTAGGTGAAGCTGTTGTTGAAGTGAATACACTGGGTCAGAGCGGGATTTCAGAGGAGTCTCAAGCTGTTGATGATTCTGGTCTTACGCTTTTAGGAGACTTCTGCAAAAAGACTATGGCTACCGTAGGCGGAGACGGCTACGATGAGATTGTTCTGTATGAAAATGAAGCAGACGGAAGCTTCCAGATACACACATATTCAAAATATGTATATATGAAAAAGGAAAGCCATCATTCCTTCCAAGCGAAGGACGGCGCGTACGCTGCGCTGCTTAAGCTTGTTGAAAAACTTCAGTTGGATGAGTATGAAGGTAAAACAGGCCTCGGTCTCTGTGGCGGAATGTATATTTGTAAGTACCGAAAAGAAGGAGTCCTTCATAGAGTGACGACCGATAATTTAGGAACGGACGGCCCTGCGATTATTATTCAAGTGGGAAATCTTCTCGGAAGCTTTAAGGGCGATGAAATAACAAAATGAAAAGAACGATACAAATGAGAAGTTGTAGCGATAAATCTGAATTTGTGGAGTTGCATATACACAAAAGGAAAATACTATGAGTTATTTCAAATATAACGGAAAGAAGATATATTACGAAGAACATGGGAGCGGTGAAGCGCTTATACTATTACACGGCAACACAGTATCCGGCAAGTTCTTCACACCGATTATTTCTATGCTTGCAGAGAAGTATCATGTAATCACTTTGGATTTTCTAGGCTGCGGTCAGTCTGACAGAATTAAGGAGTGGCCTGCCGACCTGTGGTACGAATGGTCTGGACAGGTTGTAGCTCTTTGTGATGAACTGAGACTTGCCAAAGTTAAACTGATTGGCTGCAGTGGCGGCGCACTCGTGGCCATCAATATTGCACTTGAGAAACCGGAACTTGTCGAATGCGTTGTGGCTGACAGTTTTGAGGGATTAAAAGCTGCCCCGGAAATTACTGAGCAGATTCGTATGGGGCGAATAATTGCCAAACAGAACGCAGAATTCTGCTCAATGCTAAAAATATTGCATGGTGAGGACTGGGAAAGTGTGATTGACGCAGATACGGAAGCTGTGGTTGCTCATGCAAAAACGATCGGTTCATTCTTCCATAAACCTATTGAAGAACTGAAAGCGAATTTGTTCCTTACAGGCAGTGCTGAAGACGAAATGTTCCCGAAAAATCATTACGAAAAACTGTTTGAGGATATCTGCGGGAGATCTTGTATGGCTAAATCGCACATCTTTGCTCATGGTGGACATCCTGCAATGATGAGCAATGCGGAAAAATTCATTTCATTATGCGAAGAATCCTTTGCTGAAACGAATTAAACAGCATTAACAAATCCCTTTTTGTCGAGCAGGCAGGCGCACGTACCTTTTGGTCAGTTTTAGCTTATAATTGTACCTTTTGGTCAGTCTTTGACAGAAACGAAGTTTACCGGCAGTGGCGTCGATGACTGGGATTTTTTGCGTCAAAGGGTAGAAAAATTCATGGTTTTGTATTATAATGAATTCAACAAACCTGTTACTGTTTGTCGGGACAACGAAATAATCTTTCTTTTACCGATGTTCTTATGAGAAAACCCACACGGCGGTCGGTCGGACAATTATTCCTGTCCGTTCTCGATCTGATTCGGTCTGTGTAAAGCATAACCCCGAAGAATAAAGTATTTACAAAAATGATTGACAGCGCAATGGACAGCCATACGGAATATGATATCGTTTCGATTTGTAAACCGCTGCGCAAAATAATACAAAGAGTGAGATAATATTATGAAAAAACGTATTCCGATTATTTTTCTTTCGGTAATTCTGATACTCGGCATCCTGCCGCTTTCAGGGATTTTTCCCGTGGCAGCGGAAGAAGACGGACAGGAACTTGCGGAGTTCAGGTTTTATAATGAAAACGAAAAAATCTTTCAAAAAAGCGTATGCACCCTATACACACAAGTGGGAAGCACGACAACGGCGTGGGAAAACGGCTTTTATGTGGCTGACGGCGAAACCGTCATTGAAAGCAGAGTGACAGTCACCGGTGACGTGTTTTTGATTTTAAAGGACGGATGCACGCTTACAATCAACGGCGGTATCGCCGTAAACGAGGGCAACAGCCTTACTGTTTTTTCACAGTCGGAAGGTGAAAACACAGGTATACTGATCGCCGATTCGGGCAATAATCGTAATTGTTCGGGTATCGGCAGCGGACGGGGCCGCAGCTGCGGCACGGTGAATATTCACGGTGGGCATATTACCGCAACAGGCGGATATGAAGGAGCCGGCATCGGCAGCGCAAAAGACACTGTCGGCGGCGCGGTGAATATTTACGGCGGGATTATTACCGCAAACAGTGTCCGTGACGGCGGGGGTATCGGCAGCGGCAAGGGAGGATCGGTAAATATATACGGCGGCATTGTCAACGCAGGCTGCGAAGATAACGGTTCCGGTATCGACGGCGATTTCACACTTTACGGCGGCAATGTTAACGCGATCGGCGATGGCAACGGCATCAGCGGCTCGCTCATGGTTTACGGCGGAGCATTCAATGCGGTCGGCGGACTCTTCGGCACCGGCATCAGCGGCAGTGCCGAAGCAGCGGCGGATATTGACCTCATCAATCTGAACGACGGCTCAATATATACGAAAGACGAATGGAAAAACATAATCGGAAGCGGTCCGGTTTCCGTTTGTGCCGTAAAATCAAATGAACCGATGAATTATCTGGCATATGATACGGAAACGGGAGAATTCACAAACCGGAAATGTGAAGACTATCGGTTTATAAACAAAAATACCGACACGCTGACAGACGGTTGGTATGTTGTGATGGGGACGCTCGATCTGGACTGTATCACAGTAAACGGCAATGTCAGTCTGATTCTGACGGATTGGTGTGTCCTGACTGCAGAAGAAGATTATGATAAGGCGGGAATCGGCATCACATTGGGAAACAGCCTTACCGTTTACGCACAGTCTGACGATGAAAAAACGGGAAATCTGATCGCGACCGGCGGCGTAGGCATCGGCAGCATAGAAAACAGACTCGGCGGCATAGTGAGTATACACGGCGGCATTATTAACGCAACCGGAAGCGACGGTGGTGCCGGAATCGGCGGCGGATACAAATGCGGCATGGACACGATAAACATATACGGCGGCATTATCAATGCAAACGGCGGTCCGAGCGGTGCGGGTATCGGCGGAGGACAATTCGGCCACAGCGGCACGATAAATATATACGGCGGCATTATCAATGCAAACGGCGGTCCGTACGGTGCGGGTATCGGCTGCGGCGTCAACGGCTCCGGAAACACGATAAATATTTACGGCGGCATTATTAACGCAACCGGAAGCGACGGCGGTGCCGGGATCGGCGGCGGATACTCCGGCTATGGAGCCGATCTGAGTATTTACGGCGGTAGGATAAGCGCAAAAGGAGGTTCGGAAGGCATAGCCATAGGAAACGGAAAAAGCCAAACGAACAACAAGCTGTGGTCACTGACGGTCGGCGAAAACTTATCCGTTATCAACGGCGAAACAGGAGAGCCGATACAAAAAGGCGAAGGACAGGAATGGAAAGATGCGGTAAAATGTCCCTATGTTTTAATCACCGATGCGGAAGAGCCCGAACAGTTCGAAAAAACCGACTATCTGGAATATAATAACGGCAGTTTTCTTAACAGAACCTGCGAAAAAGATACATATATACCCTGTCCCTTCATTCCCGCGTGGCAGTATGATTGGTATGAAGTTGAAGGAAAGCTCACTGTTGATGCGGTTCAGGTAAAGGGTGATGTGAAGCTTATACTGAAAGACGGCTGCGAACTGACCGTTCGGGGCGGAATAAATGTTGAAGCGGGCAACCGCCTGACAATATACGCGCAGTCGGAAGGAGACTCAGCGGGAAAGCTGATCGCCGAAGGCACTGTTTATCAGGCAGGTATGGGCAGCGGTCTTGACGGCGACTGCGGAAGCATCGTCATTGAAGGAGGCGTTGTCACGGCTTACGGCGGTGTCTGCGCGGCGGGCATCGGCGGCGGCAGCGGATCATCTTACGGCGGCGATATCACGATCTTCGGCGGCGTTATTTTTGCCAAAGGGCAGGATGGCGGCGCAGGTATCGGCAGCGGTTATTACGACTACGCGGAATACGACGCAGACGTTATGGAATTTACCGATAAGGCTACGGCCGGAAGCATCACTATACGAGGCGGGCTCATAACCGCTCAGGGAAGCGCATACGCGGCGGGTATCGGCGGCGGCGCCGGCTCAGACGGAGGCAATATCACGATATGCGCAGGCAGTATCACTGCCGAAAGCGGAACAAACGGCGAGGCAGGTATCGGAGACGGATGTTTTGAGACCGAAGACGGATATGTTACGGTTTACGGCGGTAAAGTAACGGTAGCCCCCGAAAACGGAACGATTATCAAGGCATCGCTGGCGGACGGCAATGAGGCGGACGGTTCGCCATACAAAACTGAAACCGACATTACGGCAGACATTCGGTCAGATTCATGGATACATCTTAACACGGTTGACGAAGATAATCCTATCGTCGCTCCCGAGCCGGCATCTCCGCAAACCGCAGACAGAGAGAATACGGTTTTTTGGCTGGTATTGACGGTGCTTTCTTCTGTCGGACTTTGCGTCTGCGCCGTGAAAAATCAGGAAAAAGCAAAAAAGATCCGAAAAAAGCAGTAGTCTTTTTTCGGAATGCTTCGTATAAACAAATGCAGTGCGGGGATGCGCATTTTCTGTCCTGCCGAATATGATAGATGACAATAAGGATTTCGGAAAAGGAGAAATATCCGTGAAATCAAAGGAAGAACCGACCGCGCCGAAAGAGGAAATCAGAACGGTGAAAGAGAAGACTGTCGCGCTTACAGATGACGAACTTGCGAAGGTTACCGGCGGTGTTGATTGGGAAAAGATAAAAGCGATATTAAAATCGGAGAGTAATGACGATGATCCTAAAATCAGGGAATTGCTCGCATTACTTGAAATTAAAGAATATAGCCTGTTTACAAACAAAGTCATGGAAATACTTTTTGAAAGCGAGCGCGCGGAATTGCTGGCGCGTTTGATGCCCGAGCTTTTTGAAAAATCCCCGTCGTGACGGCTGAACAGCCGCATCGGACCGCCTGCCATCAATTTTTGCATTCTTCATTGGTTTGCCAAATTTCTTTTTTTCTTGCACGGCAACTCGGGCAGCGGATCGGAGCCGTCCAACCCCGCTGGGCATAACTTTGTTGCTGTTTTACGGTAAAAACGAAATTGTTGCAGCAGTCTTGGCAGCGAATTACTTTATCTTTAATCTTCTTGTCCTCCGTTATATCGCTTTCAGCATCGACTGAAAGGTGATGTTTAACTGAATCGTTCCGTCAGTTCTCGGATAGATTTCAAAGTTGTCGGATTTGGAAATCATCTCGGTATCGTGTTCAATAACATCAAGGTATTTATGAGAGGTTGGCTTAATTATTACGGAATTGCGGATATTAAAACACTAATGGAAAGGTGGAACGAGTGGTTACGCCGAAGAATACGAATGTATATTTGGAAGCAGTGGAAGTTACCGAGAACAAGGGTACAGAAATTGATAAAATAC
>JAZQQT010000095.1:0-7379 GCA_045629205.1 Eubacteriales bacterium | reverse complement strand
GGTACAGGTATCCAAAATTTTATTGCGCTGTTCTGCGTTAAGGGCGGCATAATTTTTGGGCAGCTCACTTTCATACTTAACCTTTACGATGTAGGGAACGCGTTCCTTCGCCCACTCTGCGAGAGCGGTGGAATCGTTTCTCATTTCGGCATCAAGGGCAGTTTTGAATATCTCTGTGATGTCGTTTGCGGCAGTTCGCATATTCCACGGGTGTGAGGAAACATAATTGTTTCGTGCCGTAGTGATAGCGGAGCCCGGAATGGTGTATTCGTTCATCTCTTTGGTGACGGAAAAGAGTGAGCTATTCAACCCGTTTTTCTTTTCTCTTTTAGTTAGTGTGGAAGCAGGAAGAAGTATAATAATATCGTCAGCCGGTGAGGTGCTTTCATACCATTCTCTCAGCTTGATATTGACCTTCATAGTCGCCTCGGTGTAACAGGCATTCTTCGGGTCTTCATAGCTTGACATAAAGGAGTTGAGATTTCCTCGGAGGGTGGCAATAGTCGAAGCATCAATCTGCACGCCGAGTGCACCGTGATCGCTCATATTCTGGTTAGCAAGCACCTGAATGTTTGCATTGACATTGTCGATGCCCGCCTTGATATCGTTGAGCTTTGAAAGGACAGTCTGCTGGAACCTCTCAGTCGGGTCTTCAAGGGCACCGAACATTTGTAAGATGCAGACAGTACCCTGATACATAGAGAAAATCGTAGAGCCGACACTTGCAATGGTCGAGATTGTGTTGAAAAGGTCTGCACCGTTCTGCACCTTTTTCATCGTGTTACTGAGAGAGGTAAGTGCATCCGAATATTTTGCGGCACCGTCCGCCGTATAGCTCCACCCGTCGGCTTTCGCCTTGAGTGAAAAAGCAGAAGATATCTGCGCATATATGCAAACCGTAAGCAGAACTGCAATAATTTTTTTGAGTTTCATATTTTTCTCCCTTTATTTTGGTTTTCGGTTTTCAGAATCGGAAGCTTTGCTGTTTTATATTATCCGATTGTATAAATATTTTTATGTGACGACAGTCCATGCCTTCCGGACATTCTAATTAGTAATCAATGGCGGTAGCGGGATTTACCTCTGTCTTCCCCGAATAATTGATTTTTTCCACTACAGTCTCTATTTCTGCTTTCGTTCCTGTAATGATTGCTTTATCGCCTTCATTTTGCACACTTCCACCGGCTACCTGTTCCAAATCCTTGTCGTTGATTTCAGCGGTTTCAGTTTGGTTCATTTTCTTTTCTTCGTTTTTCATTGCGATTTCTCCTTTTACTGTGTTTTGCGTTTCGGAACGGTCAAGACCGTTCTCTGCAATTTGCCTTCGCTTATTTATACGAAGAAAACGGAAAAAGGTATACTGTTTTTTTGAGATAATTTTTTTCGGAACAACAAAAAAGGCGCGTCAATGTTATTCCATAATAAGTATAAGACAAAAGACGGCGTTTTTCAATATACGAAAGCAAACTTTTTCGGTTATCGGGCTTTTATTTTTCTGCTTTTTCCGGATAAATCCATCATATAAACCGCGGCGGGAGGCGAGAAAGGGAAGATGTCGGCAAAAATTCACAAAACGTGTATTGACAGACCTCGTTGCGTGATGTATAATAAATCACGAAATGCGAAATATAATTCTCTGCAAGTGATGTCTGCCGCTGAGAAGTGAAGCTTTTTTTGCAGCGTGAACATCAATTTGCGAATCCGAAACGGGGATATTATGTATAATACGGATAACAGACGATACGTTTACGTGACCGTCGCTTTTACCGCCGAGGGGGCGATGCGGCCGATAAATCTCAAATGGGAAAACGGCATAATTTACGATATAGAATACGTCCGCGAGGTGGTCCCGAATCAGGTCAGCGGAAATATGTGGATGGGGGACCTGTATCGGGTGATAATCAGGGGGCAGGAGAAAAACCTCTATTTCGAACGCGGCGCCTGCAAAAAATGGTATTGCCCCGGAAAGTGGTTTTTGATCGTGGAGTGAGGAGAGGTGCCGGCAAGTGATGTTTTGCGACTTTGTCGCAAAAGTGATGTTTGCTTCGCAAATGATGTTGCTCACCCTGTCCGCAGTGAAGACGGCAATATCGGCGTTACAGAGGAATGCTGCCGCGATTTTTCGGCTTTTTTCTTGACAGATTTATTCCCGTAGTGTAAAATAGAATACAGAATAAAATACGGAGATTTTTGTTTGCTTTTTGCCGATATCTTCGTATAAACAAGTGAAAAACGAAATAATGAGCGAGTTATTTATTATGAAAACACATGAAGAATTAAAACAGATAAAAGCCGAATGTCAGGCGCTTGCGGCAAAGCTCAAAGAGCTGTCCGATGACGAATTAAAGGAAGTGACCGGCGGAATACACATAGCCGCCACTCTTAACGCACAGTCGCCTTTATATATTATTGACGGAGCCGGAGAAAATGATAAGAATACGCAGGCCGGGATACCGGGATTGGAAAATATCGGACCGTATGCCATGGTGTGCGGCATACCTTTGGATTCCGACTCAAAGCTCAAGAGTTAGAACAGCATACGAAATGAAGGCTATTATGAAAAACGTAATTATCAGACCTCTCGCGCTTCTCATCGCCCTTGCCGCGGCTGCCGCACTTCTTTTCGGATGCTCGGATCCGAAAAACGATAAAATATATACATACGGGGAAGAGGGCACGGATCACGGCACGCTCACACTTCACGACAACGGCAGGTTTGAGCTTGAAACCGTTCTGGACGTGACCGCCGAGGCCTCCGGAATGTATTATTTCAGTCATTTTATCGAAAAATACGGCGTGTCTGTCAAATCGGTGGGGCACTACGACGGTAAATATTCCTGTCCGGACGGATCAAATCCCGACGTGATCTCGGTATATCTCTATTCTTCCGCCGTGAAGACGTTATTTGAGGGTGAAAATGCCGACAAGTGCAACGACTTTACACACAGACTTTTCGGCGGCGTGATCCCCGATATGACCGATGCGATAATGGGACTCTCGGAGGAAAAATTCGCGAAACAGATGGAAGAATACGCGAAAATGTGCGAAGAAGAAGGCTTTGACGGAAACGAGCTGCTTGAATGCGCGCTGAACGACTTATATCCGAGCGGCATAAGGGACAGCCTTAATGAAAAGGGCGCCGTGGAGAAATACGACGGATCATACTCTTATGAGTGCTATCTCGACAATATCAATATGACTTTTGTTGAGGAAGGAACGGCAGCCGAATGAAAACTTTGCCGTTCGTTATTTTTTCATTCCGTATCTATTGACAGGAATTAATCTGTTTGATATACTGCAGAGGAAAATACTTTTTACAGGAGGCATTGAAAATGAGAAAATTGGAAGATAACGCTTGGACAACATTGCAGGAAGCCGACGTTGAAAAGCATATTATGGCAATAGTTGCAAGAACCGAAAACGGAAAAGTCGTTGAAATGCGTATCCGTCACAGCCGCGGAGAAGAAACACCCGCAAAAATCACTTACAACGGGAAACCCGCTTTACCGATGGATATCGACGAATTTGTTGCCCATTACGACAAAAAAGATTTTGAAATCAAATAATCCGTTGTCGGATACTGATTACTTTCCGGATTACGGCTCAGGGCTGTCCGGATAAAATGAATAAAAAACAGGAAAAGCGGGAGATTCAGGATGAACCTTCCCGCTTTTATTACGTTGTGTTCGGTATATTGAGCACGGTATGCCTTTTGCGGCACAATTATTTATTGGATTCTTCCCACCATTTCATGAACTCATCGCCGCTCATTGTTTGCCATGACCCCATATCCCTGCCTCCGCCGAGCTCACGAGCGATAGCTTCCGCCTGCTCTTTCGTCATTCCGGCAACGGGATTTGCCATACCCATCATCGGCCTGTTTTCGCCGCCGGTGACCTGCTTCAATTCGTCTTCCGAAAGCTCCGCCAGTTTTTTGTTGAGTGATTCGAGCTCCGTTTTTAATACCTTGAGTTCTTCTTTTGTTTTCATATTGCTTCCTTTTCTTAATTTATTTGTCAGCGGCTTTTACTCCAGCCGTCTTTGCCGTCGGGTGAATCGAATATCCGTGCGTAGTCGCTGCTGTCGCTCAAACCGAGAACGTCAGTCGGTGAAGAATGGTCTTTCTGCTCCTTTTCGATAATTCTTCTGATGATTTCTCCGCTTACGGGATCGAAAATCTGACTCAGTTCCGGTGTCGGCGCGGCGCGGTATACCTGCCGGCGCCGTTTGTCGACTTCCTCTTTCAAACGATCTATCTCTTCGTCCGTCCCGCCGGCAACCTGCGCAAGTTCTTCATCGGTCAGCTCGGCGAGTTTTTTGTTAAGTGTTTCGATCTCTGCTTTGAGGGCGTTGAGTTTTTCTTTTGCCTTCATTGCTTTTCCTTCCAGTCTATGTAAAATCTGCTGCCCGGAGTGAATATTCGTTCGTCATTATCCAGCCCATACCATGCTCCTGTATTTCCGCTGTTTTCTTTAAGCCATACAGTGCCTTCGCTGCGGGAAATCACGCTGTCGGAATTTTCGGGGGATGGCTCGGTGCCGCCGGCAACCTGCGCAAGTTCTTCATCGGTCAGCTCGGCGAGTTTTTTGTTAAGCGTTTCGACCTCCGTTTTTAATACCTTGAGTTCTTCCTGTGTTTTCATTGTTTATTTCCTTTTTATTTAGTTATAAGTAATGAGTGCGGAGTAATGAGTTTGGAGTGTGAAGTGTGGAGTTGAGGTGTCGCTCCGCGACAAATCAAATTGCAGAGTTTGATGTTTTGGTGATAGCTGACAACATCTTTTTAAGTTCCTCACAATCAGCACTGACCGATTGGTATTCCTCCGTTGTCAGATAATTCGTTTCAAAAAGCAGATCGAGCCAATAAAGCGTCTCGTTTGCTTCTTTTAACGCAATATACATTTTGGATGTAAAATCCTTTTTGCTTATGGCACATTCGCTCTCGGCAATATTTGCGCCTATGCTTGTGCCGCTGCGGAGCAACTGCTTTGAAAGAACATATTCTTTCTTCTCTTCGTTCAGATAATTGTATAGTTTAACAGTGCGTATCGCAAATTTTTTGCTTTTATATGCAACTGTATTTTCTTTTTCCATAACTTCTCACTCCTCATTCCTCACTTCTCACTGTTTTATACGAACGGGCGGCAAAAAAGGACAGTCTTTTTTTATCAGGCGCGTTTTTTTCGCGGTATTTCTGTCTGTGTGACGATGATGGCGGCAAAAATCAGGCAGCAGCCGAGAATCTGGACCGGAAGCATCGTTTCGCCTCTGAGGACCCATCCCGCAAGGGCGCCGAAAACGGATTCGAGCGACATAACTATTGGGGCGATCGCCGGAGGACAGGTTTTTTGCCCCACGACCTGCAATGTAAAGGCGACTCCGCTCGACATTATGCCGATATACAGGATGGGGAATGCCGCCGCGGCAAGATCGGAAGCCGATACGGTGTCGAAGATGAGAGCGCCGATACCGCCGATGATACTTGCCGTGAAAAACTGGATCATAGAAAGGCGGATGCAGTCTATACGCTTTGAGTAACGGTCGACGAGCATTATGTGCATGGTATAGGCAACGGCGCAGATGATGGTGTATATATCGCCTATCGAGAGGGTCGTTTCGCCGTGCATACAGAGAAGATACATTCCCACTCCCGCCGCGGCGATACACAGCCAGACACGGAGCGGAACTTTTTTGCCCAGAAAGAGACCGAGAAGCGGCGTGAAAACGATATACAGGGCGGTTACGAAAGCGCTTTTGCCTGCCGTTACTTCCGGGTCGGTAAAACCGAGCTGCTGAAAAAGACTGCCGAGAAAGAGCGCTGTCCCGCAAAAAACACCGCCGAGAAGAGTTTCGCGGTTCCACTCGCTTTTGCGTTCGGCTTTTGTCTTGTTCCTGTCGGCAAACAGCAGAACGGGGATAAGCGCGGCGCCGCCGATAAGATACCGGAAAAATATTATGGTAAGGGTGGGGATGACGCCTCCCGCATCACTCTGCGCAACAAAAGCGGTCCCCCAGATGAGAGCCGCAAGCGCTAAAATCAGAATGCCCTGTCCGCTTTTTTTCATAAAGATAAACTCTTTCAATCAATTTTGGTATATTATATCCCGATTTTAAAAAAAGTCAAGGACGGCGGCGCAGTAAAAACACGGCAAAGGAATAAATAACGCTGTATATTACATATTATCGCACAAAATACACAATATACAGCGTTTTGTTTGAATATTTTTTCAACCGTCAAACGGGATTGCGGCTTATTTGTCGCTTAAATCTGCAAAGAGATACCGAAAGATATTAAGCGACAGCAGAAAAATATTACAAACGGACTATTGAAAATCGGCGGATTTCGGCTTATAATAATTACGGATTTTTTTATCCTTGCGCTACGGTTTTTGGGGAAAGCCGAAAAAAACCGAAAAAAGCAGTGGCCCTTTTTCCGTTTCGTTCGTATAAAGAAATGCAAGGGAAAAACTTGCCAAAGCTGTAACAATTTTCGTTCTGCTGCGTATTAAGAAATGAAATCAAAATTTGAAGGAAAAAAACATATGAAAAGCAAAGAAGAATTGAACGCCCTCAAAGAGGAAGTCGAAACCGTGAAAGGGAAGCTCGCGGAGTTGACAGAGGAAGAGCTTGAGCTTGTCGCGGGCGGGAAGGTCAAGGGTCAGCGTGATACGAGCGTATCGTTTGCCGACTGCCCGCAGGGAGAAGAATTCAGAAATGAAACGTGTGTCTGGTGCGAACACCGAGACATCTGCTGGCCTACGGGTATTCTCGGCGGGTCGCTTGCGAACTGAAGCCGGAGGCGGGAGCTTTTCCCGATGATCATACTGTCGGTATTGCGGGCGCACACAGCCCCGATATGTCCGATGATCAAAAAAATAATTACATTGAGGATATCAAAATGAAATTCACACCCGAACACCTCGAAAAAGCAAAACAGGCAAAGAGCGCCGAAGAACTAATCGCTCTTGCCAAGGAAAACGGAATCGAAAGCGGCGGGTTTCGGCTTATAATAATTACGGATTTTTTATCCTTGCGCTGCGTTTTTTGAAATCTGAAAAAAATTAAAAAATGCAGTAGCCTTTTTGCGGAATGCTTCGTATAAATAAATGCAAGGGAAAAAACTTGCCAAAGCTGTAACATTTTTCGTTCTGCTGCGTATTAAGAAATGAAATCAAAATTTGAAAGGAAAAAAACATATGAAAAGCAAAGAAGAACTGAACGCCCTGAAAGAGGAAGTAAAGAACCTGAACGAGAAGTTGTCTGCCCTCACGGATGAAGAGCTGGCGCAGGTCACCGGCGGCGCATATAACAATGGTTTGACCGATCAGTACACAGGCAGCGGCGACTATATCTATCCCGGATATCCCAAAGATTACTATA
>JAZQQT010000094.1:0-3124 GCA_045629205.1 Eubacteriales bacterium | reverse complement strand
CTTCCCGAAGGCGGAATAAAAGTCGAATTCGCAGCCGGAAATTACAGAATAAGCTCAACGGTTTCTTTTTCCTCCGAAGACAGCGGCGAAGAAGGTAAGCCGATAGTTTACGCGGCAGCGGACGGAGCCGAAGTCAGTTTTAACGGAGGCATCGCGATCGCTCCGTCGGAATTTATGCCCGTTACCGACAAAGATGTTCTTTCTCTTTTAAAGAACGGCGCCGCAGTTCTCGTTGCCGACCTTTCGGACGGTAAATATTCGGATTTGTTTTCAAACGGATCGTCTCAATATCTTCAGGAGCTTTCGGTAAACGGAGCAACAAAAACACAGGCGCGCTACCCGAACGGTGATGATATCGTTGCCGAAATCATCTCTGCCGACGGTGATTATTCATGCTTTGCCATCACGGAAGAACAGGCTGAAGCATGGTCACGGTATGATACGTTCTGTTGGCACGGTTACGGCACTTACGAGTGGTCCGATTCCGTTTCGGTAAAAGCATTCGTTGATGCCGCCGCCGCTGTTTTAAAAGTGCCTGATACCGACATAACATATGCGCCTGCCAAAGACGGATTGCCTTTCTTTGTTTTCAATCTTCTTTGCGAACTTGACGAACCGGGTGAATATTATTTTGATGCCGATGCCCGCAAATTATATTACTGGCCCGAATCCGCGCTCGAAAACGATGCCGTTTATCTGTCGGCCGCAAATACGGCCGGAGCGATCATTTTTGACAATGCCTCACATATCGTTTTCAGCGGCTTAATATTTGAAAACCATATAAATACGGTCATCAGCGGTACCGTTTCCGATTTTACGCTGGAAGACTCCGTGATCCGCTGCTGCAGCGGCAATCCCGACTATAAGAATGCCTATGCCGTTAACATACGCGGAATAAACAACACGATAAACGGCTGCGATTTTCACGATCTCTACAGAGGGGCAGTGTGTATCAGCGGCAATGATACGGTAGCTATGATACCGAGCGGCAACAGCATAACAAACACTCTGTTTTACCATATCGGTCGTTTCAGAAGTGTTAACAGCGATGCGATCAAAACAAACGGATGCGGTTTTTATATCGCACATAACAAGATTTACGATACGCCGGCAGAATGTATTACCATAGAATCTGCCCAAACCGTCGTTGAGTATAACGAGATATATGACACCGTAAAAAAATCTTCCGATGCGGGAGCGATATACGCGGGCAGACATCTTGACTGGAAGGAAATCGTGATCAGATATAATTACATTCACGATATCCGCGATTATCTCTTTACGGATATGCCTCAGCCGCACGCGGTCTATTTCGACGATACCCTTACCTTCGGAAAATGTTACGATAATATTTTTGTAAATATCGAAGGTGATGCGATTCTCTGCGGCGGCGGACGGAATCTTTCGATTTTCAACAATGTTTTTGTCAATACCGGCAGAATTGCCATCGACGAAAGAGGCGCAAACTGGTATCCCACTGTTACAAGTTATTCCGACGGTGCGTTATGGACATTCAATGTGGCGAATAATTATCTCTCCGATTTGTGGCGCTACTGCACTCCCGAAATCGTAACAGAACTTGAAATGAGAACGACGACAGAACTTAACAGTCTTAAAGGTATAGATACCGACATGCTTGATTCTCCCGCGCCGCCGGCTTATGCCGCGATTTACGGAAATATCGGTTACGGCTGCGATACTTTTGTGGCCGACAGAACTTCGTTCATTTTCAATCGCAACCGTTTCATAATAACCAACGGCAAAAACAAAAAAAATGAAGGCTCCTGCGCATCCCTTGCTGACGGAGTATACAGATTCGGAAGCGTATATGATAATATAGGCTATTCATCCGGTGCCGAGTCGATTTTTGTCGATCCCGCAAACGGCAACTTTTTCTTAAAAGAAGATTCGCAGGTCTATCGCGATATTATCGGATTCGAAAAATGGGATTACAGTTTAATAGGCATCCGCAAATAATCAATATGTTTTTCAGACGGCAGATTTTTTCTGCCGTCTCTCATTTTTATCGGAAAAAACAACAAATTATTCTTTTTATCGGCATTGACTTTATATTGTATTTTTTATATAATAAAATATTAAAGAGTATATTTTATTAACTGAAATGTTTACGGAGCGTTTTATGCGGACAATTACCTTGAATCCACTCGGCGTGTTTACCAAATTCGGAGTGTCGGTCACCTATGCCGACGGCACACGCGCGGCTCTCGGCCACTCATATCTCAAGCATAACAACGGGGTATCACGCATCGTTTACGCAAACGACGACGGCGAAGCTGCCGTGACAGTCCGTCCCCTCGACGACGCGCTGCTGCTTTACCTTGATTTTAACTTCAACAGAGAGCTTTCGGGCGAAAACACCGTCAGAATAACGTTTGAAATGCCGTTTTTTGCCCACGCTCTTGCCACATACCACGAAAAAGACACACCGTGGTCAACGCGTCCCTCTTTCGTCGATTCGCCGGACGATATTCCCGACGGCACCGAGACACTCCTTTTCCGCCGCTCCGATACGATGAACGTTTTCGCATCGGTCATAAACGGCAGAGGTTGGGTCTGCAAGTTCGGAGGCAGCGGAATAAACGTCTCGACCGGCATGCCCGTTTCCGTGCTTGAAAAGACCGCGATTATGACGGCGTCCAATTCACAGGATCCCTTCGAAGCCGTCTCCCTCGCCTACTCACAGGCAAGAGCCGACGGAGCAATAACGATACCTCTCCGTTCCGAAAAAAAGGAGCGCGGCAATCTCCGCGGACTCGGCTTCTGTTCATGGAACGCGTTTGAGTTTGAGCCCACGGAAGAAAAGCTTTTCGCAAAAGCGGACGAGTTAATTTCCAAAGGTCTCACCCCCTCGTTTTTCATCATCGACACGGGATGGCAGTGCCACGACCGCGCTCAGCTCGAAGCCGATCCCGAAAAATTCCCGCAAGGTCTCGCCCACTGTGTGGCGGGGCTTAAGGAACGCGGAATAAAATACGTGGGAATGTGGTTCTCGGTTTTCAACGTTCTCGGATATCTCGAAAAAGACACCGTCTTCCCCGATAACTCAGCCGAATATTTCCGAAAGAACGCATACGGCGATTATGTTCCGGTCTGCGAAGAGGAA
>JAZQQT010000093.1:0-11636 GCA_045629205.1 Eubacteriales bacterium | reverse complement strand
GCACCGGCAAGATCGACGGCACATACAGTTTTGCCGAGATATTTTTTTGCAATGCGGATTGTTTCGAGATTTTCTTTTTCGTTATCGGAACCGCGCATACAGCAAAGAATAAGACGGGCATTAAAATGCGATTTTTTTATGCCGGATATTGCGGCACGAACAACATCTTCCTGAGTCATACCGCAATCGGTATGTTTTTGCGGAGCGAATCTGATTTCGGCGTATATATATCCCTTTTGTTTAAGTTCACGGCAAAGGTCATACGCAGCAAGTTTTACTGACTTTGAAGTCTGCATAAGTCTGCAGGGCAAATCGAAGCATCTGAGATAATCGTTGAGATCACGGCAATCCGACGGGCAGGAGAGCAACCGCTTTAAATCTTCATCATCTTCCGGCAAGTCGATTTTACCGATTGCCGCAAGCCTGCGTGCCGAACGCAATGACAGTGACCCGTCGAGATGAAGATGCAGGTCGATAAACATTTCAGTCTTCATATGATATCCAATATTCCTCGTCGGAATATCCGACGAAAAGGCATCCGTTTTGTTCCAACTCGTCAACACTCAAAGTAATACTGACCGTTTCGTATTCCACTCCTGCAATGCGGCTTTGTTTGTCAAACGCTTTGACCATGATGTCGATCCGAATTATACCATCCGAGCATTCGGGTCCGTGAAGAATAACGGGAATAACAGCTACATCGGGGTCATCCGATATAAAAGTGTTCAGCGGAGCGGCATCGTAAACGACGTTGTATGTGTCGCCTGAGCTGATGTCCTTTACGAATATATTGAATAAAGAATAAACGAATAAATCAGATTCGACATTTTGATTGCAAATCTTTATATCGATTTGCTTTGTTTCGGGTTCGGTATCTGTTTTTTCTCTATTACTCTTAAAAACGGTCAGGGCTTCTTCGAATTTTCCGAGATCAAGTTCTTTGAGAGCGGCATTTGCTTTATAATAAGGAATGTTACGTGAGAGGAATCTTTTTCTTGACAGCAGCGGATCTCCTATTTCGCCTTCTTTTGAGTGCCCGAAATAACAATCGAGACTATGGCTGACATAACCTTTTTCGTCGAAACCGCCGTTGACAAAACGAACCATGGCGGGAACGGCGCTGTCGCCGAATTCATAAAATGGTTTTACCGAGACTTTATCCAGATGACCGTTCATGTAAAACTCAACATTGTAATCAGCCATAAATCCACGCCAGTCATACAAAGCGATAGCTCCGAAAAGAACGGCAAAAATAATAATAATTACGGTATTCAGCTGCATTTTATCAACAAACTGTTTTATGATGACGGCAAGAAAAACAAGGAAGAGCAACACCATAAACCATCCGGCATAAAATCTCTTGAGTGTAAAACCGTATTCGTTTATATACAGAACAAGTTTTGCGACTGCAGTTACGATAAGCAGCAGTGTTGACAATGACAAAAGAACCGTCCCGATTCTTTCGGCAATACTGTTCTGAAAGTCATTTCTTTTTTTTGTAAAACAATGGAATACCCATAAAACAATACCGTTTATGGCAGCCACAACACAAAGATTTTCAAATCCTTCGACAGCATATTTTGAAAAAGAATATCCGGAAGGGAGGACACCTCCGAAAGCCGCGAAATAATAATCCTTTTGGGAAATAAAGAAAATGACATAAACAACTATGAACGGGATAAGAGCGACACAGGATAGGACAAGAGGAAGAATTTTGCTTTTTCGGCTGACCGATTCCGCGGATTCTCTTGTTAAGACACTCGGGAAATCATTGTTTACAGAAGAAAAAGCAAAAGAAAACAACATCATCGCAAGAGGAATTCCGAGAATAAAGCTGAACAAATGAGAAAGAATATCATCTATTTCAAATGAAAAAATCTGTCCGAGAAGATTAACGAAGCTTTCGTCATAACTCAAAAACAGAATTACCAACGCGACGGGAAGAGCCGCCACAAGCAAGCCAAGGAAAATGTATACGATTGTTTTTCCGACTTTACTGTTTTTTCCGTTTCTTTTTGAAAACAACGACGTGAACAATCTGCAGAAATTTCCGAAAGGATAAATGAAAACGATTTTTACGGCATCGTAAAAAAAATATTTACCCGGAGTTTTTTCTATCAGAACGCCGCAGCTTTTTGCAAAAATATACAGAAGAGAAAAGAAATAACAAGCAGTTATACAAAAACTTAACAACCCTTCGGTATCGTTTTGGAGAATAAGCGTGACCGACAGAATAATCGGAATACACCCTCCGAACACAGTCCCGAATGAGAGTTCATCCTTTTTTATTGTCAAAAGATAAATCAGCGCCATAACTGCGATACAAAACATCAGTATCGCAGCGCCCATCGGATTTTCGGAAAAAGGAAAAAATCTGCAAATAAAATATCCAGTCAAAAGAAATATAACGGCAATAATCCGTTCAAGAGGAATATGTTTTTGAGGAACAATAGGCTCACTGATTTGCTGCACGGCAGTCTGATTATAATTTTCTGAGTTCATTCATTTTCTCCTTTGTCGGAAAATTCGAGAATATCTTCCACATTACAGTTCAGGACACGGCAAATCGCTTCAAGCGTTGAGAAACGTATTGCTTTTGCCTTATTATTTTTGAGAATCGACAAATTGGCCTGAGTAATTCCCACACGGTCTGCAAGATCCCCGAGAGAAATCTTTCTTTTTACCATCATAACATCAAGATTAACTATAATCATACCGTTAAATCATTCTCCTCCTTGAGATATACCGCTTCTTCGAAAGCATTTTTTACCACCCGAATACAAAGCCCGAGAAAAATTCCGGCAAAAGCAACAATCCATGCTGAAAGAAAGAAAAAACCGAGCGGTATAAAAATAATTCCGACCAAAAAGAGGCACCATGAAATGCGGCGGATGAGAGCAACGCAGGCAGACGTGAAAATCTCACCTTTTCGTATACTTTTGAGAAGAAGCAATAAAAAGACGTCGGCCACGGCGGCAACAGCAAGAACAATATAACCCGCAACAGTAATAAATATTTTCCCGCCGGCAGTAAAGTCATGCACGATAAAACCGCATGAATTCACTGTAAGAAAATCAATCAGATGCGGAAGCAAAATCGCACCGGCAACAATTCCTGCCATAAAAAAACAGGCAAGAATCATTGATAAAACAGTTGAAGCATTCTTTGAAATTTTAGGCATAACAAAAATCCTTTCGGAACGTTTTGCGGTATTATACATCACGAAAAATTGTTTGTCAATAGTTTTTTATCGTTTTTCGATATTTTTTTATCAAATATCATTCAAATAAAAAATCGGAAACGTTATTTCAACGTTTCCGATAATATTTGATATTCTAAATAATTCCGGCAAGTTTAATGAAAACAAGAACACATGCTATAATTGCGACAACACCGACCAGAATAAACGTGACAATGACATTGTTCTTCTTCCCGTTTTCTGAAATTCCTCCGCCCGGCAAAAGTTTCGCCCTGCGTAATGCTCTTACAAGAGGTTTATATATCAGCAATGTCAGCGCGGCATTAAGCGTATTTTTTGCCAAATTAAACGGAAGAAGCACAGGCAATAATATCGACGCTACCGCTTCACGCGTTGTTCCTACTGAATACAGAGGTATAATCATATAATTCCAGAACAACATAACCGCAGTTGAAAACAACACCCCCGTGACAAGGCCTATGACCGCGCCCAAAGGTTTTCTTTTATATTTGTATATTAAAGACGCAACGCCGACAAATGAAACGGTTGATACTATATTCATAATACAACCGATAATTCCCGTTTCGCTTGCCGTAATCATTTCTATAAAAGAAACTACGGCAGAAACAACAATTGCCTCTATCGGCCCCATCATAAACCCGCAAAGAACAATAATTACATCTTTCGGTTCATACTTGAGCGGCGGAAAAGCAACCACCGGAAATCTTAAAACCAACACGGCAACATATGCAAATGCCGCGAACATGGCGAGCAAAACCAATTTTTTCAGTTTTTCACTTTTTTTCATGTATCCTTCTCCAATATCTGATATTATACCACCTTTATCAAATAAGTTCAAGTGAAACATTTATAACTTTAAGCGATGAGTTTTTACGATATTATATAGAATGAGAATCTTTTTTTTAAAAAAACGTCACAATTTAAGATTTAATTCGTGGTATGATAGTATTGCTGAAGATTGTGGTTTTAATATATTTCGTAACATAAGCAACCTCCGGCAATTCACAAAAAATAATATCTTTTTTATATAGAGGTGAACACAATGAAGGTTACGAATAAATCCGTTCTTTCGTGGGTCGAAGAAGCAAAAGCACTTATGAACCCGGATAATATTGTCTGGATTGACGGTTCGGACAAACAGAGAGATGAATTAAGAGAAGAAGCCTGCAAAACAGGTGAACTTATCAAACTCAATCAGGATAAACTTCCCGGTTGTTATCTTCACAGAACGGCTGTTAATGACGTTGCCCGCGTAGAAGCGAGAACATTCATCTGCACAAGCAAAAAAGAAGATGCGGGAAACATAAACAACTGGATGGATCCTGCAGAAATGCATGCTAAATTAAATGCGCTTTATAAAGATTGCATGGTAGGAAGAACAATGTATATTATTCCATACTCCATGAGCGTTGTAGGTTCCGATTTCGCAAAAATAGGTTTTGAAATCACAGACTCTATCTATGTTGTTCTTAACATGATCATTATGACCAGAGTCGGAGAAAAAGTTGTTGAAGCTCTCGGAGATAACCCCGATTTCGTAAAAGGACTGCATGCGAAAAAGGATATCGACGAAGAAAACAGATATATTGTGCAATTCCCCGAAGAAAACACTATTATGTCCGTCAACTCCGGATACGGAGGAAACGTTCTTCTCGGAAAAAAATGCTTTGCTCTTCGTATTGCTTCATATCTTGCCCGCAAAGAAGGCTGGCTCGCAGAGCATATGCTTATTCTCGGTGTTGAATACCCGAACGGAGAAAAACATTACATATGTGCAGCATTCCCATCTGCCTGCGGCAAGACAAACCTCGCAATGCTTATTCCTCCCAAATTTCTCAGAGAAAAAGGATATAAAGTTTGGTGCGTAGGCGACGATATCGCCTGGCTGAGAATCGGAAAAGACGGCAGACTCTGGGCATGCAATCCCGAAAACGGATTCTTCGGCGTCGCTCCCGGAACAAACATGAAATCAAATCCGAACGCTCTCCTTACAACAGAAAGAGACACTATATTCACAAATGTTGTTCATAACATTGATGACAATACGGTTTGGTGGGAAGGTCTTGACAATAACCCCCCGAAAAATGCAATCGACTGGAAAGGCAACAAGTGGGATTTCACAAAATACAATAAAGCAGACAAATCCACATGCGGAGCTCATCCAAACAGCAGATTCACGGCAGTCGCAAAGAACTGTCCCTGCATCTCGGATGAATTCGACAATCCGGCAGGCGTTCCGATCGATGCGATCATTTTCGGCGGAAGACGCGCAAAGACCGCTCCCCTGGTTTATCAGTCATTTGACTGGAATCACGGGGTATTCGTAGGTTCCGCAATGGCTTCGGAAACGACGGCTGCCGCTTCCGGACAGGTTGGAGTTATCAGAAGAGACCCGATGGCTATGCTGCCATTCTGCGGATATAATATGGGAGATTATTTTGCGCATTGGCTTGAAATGGGCAAAAAGATCAAAAACACGCCGAAGATATTCAACGTAAACTGGTTCAGAACAGACGATGACGGACATTTTATCTGGCCCGGATACGGCGACAATATGAGAGTTCTTCTTTGGATTCTTGACAGATGCGCAGGAAAAGCAGATGCCACGGAAAGCGTTATCGGTTATTTACCGAAGCCCGAAGACATCGATATTTCCGGTCTTGAAGATGATAACGTTTCGATTGACACTATCAAAGAATTACTTTCCGTTGATAACGCGCTCTGGAAAGAAGATATGGCAAATCTTAAAGAGTTTTATGCTAAAATCGGAGAAAGAATGCCGCAAGAGCTGCTTGATCAGCTTGCCGCTTTTGAAAAGAGATTGGGATAAAATTAAAAATACGATGCAATATTCCGGTTGCATCGTATTATTTATATATTCATATAGTTGTTCGGAAACAAGGAGAAATACAGTATGTTTTTTAAGCCTAAGCTTACGGAATCAACATTCCGCCACCGTCTTGAACTGGCGGAAAAAAGACTTTACAGTTACCCGCTCGATACACTTGATTTTATAATGATCGATCTTGAAAAACCCGCAGGGAGAACCAGACATGCTTCCCAATGCACGACCGATTTAACCGGTCGGACAATCGAATTCTGGTCCGAAGCACATTCGGTACTTGATAAGCCCGATGATACGCGATTGAACGAACTGTTTCGCAGAGTTCTGCTTAAAGGACCCCACGGAGGATTTGTCCGCCGTTTCATACCGTATATTCAGTATACGGGAAACACAGAAGCAATGAGAACCGTAAAGTTACAAGCGGACGCATGGGCAGATGCACTTGAAAAAGGCGAACACGCACTCGACGGTATATGTTCAACATGCGACTGTTATATTGAAGGGCTCGCAAATCTGTATGAAATGCTCCACGATGAGCGATATCTTAAAGTCGCACGAGCCATTATTCCGGCTTCGCTTTTTCCGTTCGAAGGTTCTCATTCGCACGGACAGATGACAGTTCTGCGTTCTTTACTGAGACTTGCTCAGGTTTCGGGAGATATGTCATACGTTGATAAGGTAAAAGAATATATAGACAAAATACGCGAAAATCAGTATCCCGACGGTTCAATATCCGAATCATTCAGACGTTCTTTCAGAACAGAAGGCTGTTCTACTGCCGACTGGATAATGCTTAACCTGCGCTATTATGAAATCACGCATGACGAAACGGCTTTGAACGACGCTGAGCACTCACTTCTGAACGGATTATTTTTCAACCAATTCGTTACCGGCGGTTTCGGGCATCGGAGTTATACCGGTGTCACAGGATACGGAATGAATATTGAAGAAGCATGGTGGTGCTGCACGCAAACGGGCGGACTTGCCATCGTTCATTTTGCACGGCACGCGGTGGAGCTGATTAACGGTAAAATAGTAATTCACTATCCTGTTCCCGGTGTTTATACACTCAACCGTAACGGCAAAGAAATCCGGGTAACCATAGTATCGGAATATCCTTCTTTGTATGAAGCCGCGGTAACGGTAGAAGGAGGGTCTGACATTCCCGTTTCTTTCCGTTCGCCGTCTTACACAAAAAACATGAAAGTAACTTCAAAAGTATCAGCCGATACACCGGACAAAGTTTTCTACTGTATGACCTCAGATATCGGACATTACGCTGAAAAAAGAAACGACGGCTATATTCTCAAATACGGGCCCCTGCTGCTTGCGCCGATGCATTACGATAATCTCGGCGAAATGATAAATTCCGGAAAAGAAAGAGAAGATACAATAAACGCCGGTGTTCCGGAAGGATATATCAAAGAAAGTTTTGCGGGAACGCATTTCACACTGATAGCGCCTTCGAAAGAAAAAACAGACAAAAACGGTTTCTGGCAGATCCCAGGCCTTGATGTAAGACCCGAATGGACATATTTTGATGACGGAGCCGGATCTTATACCGGAACGTTCAACCGCGCATATGCCGCAATTGACGTCCGTAATGAAAACGGAGAAACTATGAATATGTGCTTTACGCCTATTTGTTATGCTACTTCCTGCCTTATGCTGAATCCGGTTCCGATTTGTTTTGATCTGATAATCGAAGAGGATAATAAAAACAAATAGCAGATATTGATTATACAAAAAAAGAACAACGAATCAATAAAGGTGTTTTCGGATTTTTATAACGATATTATTTTAATTGGAATATTCTTTGATAAATATACCGCCGTTCAACAAAATGAACGGCGGTATATTTGCACTGACAATCAATCATCATGTTGTATAAACTGCTTAAAACACGGAAACAATGGACGGAATTCACAATGGCGATCAAGGAATTTTCCGAAAACCCCGATCAACGTGCCGTTAAACAATGCGGCGACAACGGTTCCGATACCGAGTCCGCGAATCTTTCCGAAAAAAATCAACGAAAGCAAAATTGAAAGAATAAGGAATCCGATATCATATCCGGTTTTGAATTTTGCAATCCCGATTCTGAAATGCTCAGCAAGTTTTTGAGGAATAAGATCAATCATTTGAGGACAAATATACACTCTGAAAAACAAAGCGATGGAAAACGCTGTTATCACAACACCGACACACAGCAGAAGCAAACGCGCCCATAATGCGTATGAGCCGGGCTCAACGATTTCCGAATCAAAAACAGGAATAAGAGTCTGCCAGCAATCCAGAACAAACCCGTAAAAAAGACTCGTTCCGAACGCTATCAGATAAACATATCTGAATTTCTTAACGATAAAACAGAAGATGATATATAATATTCCCTGAACTATATATTCTGCCTGACCGAAAGTGATAAAACCGAGTTTTTCGCTCAAAAGATACGCAGGCGCCACAATCATGGATAATCCAAGATCGGTAGTGGTTACAATCGCGACCGAGAGAGCCAAAATAACAGTGGCAAATATATATGCGAACTCTTCATAAATTACAATTTTGCGTTTCATCTTCAAGCCTTTACGTTTAAAATATTTTTCGATTTTTTTGCTTTTACTCCGGCAAGCCGCTGTCCGAAAACATATATTGCAATCAACAACGCATCAAGAGCAAGATAAACGATAAGCATCATCGGAGCGGTCAGATAACGACACCCTTTTTCAGCCAGTAAATCAGACACAGTCTCAAAAACAGGCACACCACCTGCCTCGTAATACTGCATATAATCCCAACCTTTCAGAAAATCAATGGGAATTACTACGGCAGAGAAAATGAGATGCACGGCAAATGCCTTGCCGATATCCGAAAAACGAAATTCTTTATATCGGGTTACGACAATAAGAAGAGCCGTTAAAACCATAACATAGTGAAAAGTCATAGAATAAAATGCGCCGAACGTAAAAAACGGATACCATTTAAGTCCGCGCATAAACAGAACGTTGCTGAGACCGCCGACAAGACCGAGAGAGGAAACCCACGAAAGACACCAATCACGAGCTTTTCCTTTTGATATTGCGGCGACAAACATACAGTAAATAAAAAGCGAACATGTATAAATCGGAAGAAGACCTTCCCAATTAAAACCGCGTCCGGTTCTGATATCCCAAATGCTCTCCCATGTCACCTTGGAAATTTCGAGCACTGGCATGACAAATCCCACGATTTTTATGTATGAATCAATGTGGCGACGTTTTGCGTTTCTGAAAAAAACAAGTAACATAATGATGGAAATAACTGTGAAAATGAGATAAACCCATCGTCCGACGCCATCGTAATCCTGACCGCTGTAACCGGCAATATTGTATTTATAATCAAAAAAACGATATTGTCCGTTCCACATAGATAGCACTACCCACCTTTCTCTTATTCGGGAAATGATATGAGAAGCCAATAACGTAACAAGTATATCACAATTCGGAACAAAATTCAAGAACAGTATTCGCAGTTGATTTTTCACGATAACGCTCCGACGGAGCATAGACTAATTCATAATTTTATGATATAATATTTTCAATAATCTTGTCAGCAATTCGAGAAATGCCACACTATATGGGTGAAAGGAGGCGAGAAAATGCAGGAAACGAACAAAATGCGCAATCAGCTCATCAACGAGTTTGCCGAGAACTATATGGAAAAGCTGTTTTATTTCTGTTTGAAAAAGACGGGAAGTAATACCGAAGCTGAATATCTGACACAAGATGTTGCGCTTCAGATCATCGTCGCTTTGAATAAAGGCACGATACCAACAAGCTTTTCGGCGTGGGTATGGCAGATCGCGCGTAACCGTTATTCCGTATGGGCAAACGAAAAGCATAAGCGAAACGAGTCGGTAACCGGTTCCGATATCAGCGATTATGAAATTGAAGATGAAAGCGAAAATATCCTTGATGAAATGATACATACAGAGCAAATGGCTCTGCTTCGGCGGGAGCTGGCGTTCATCAAAAGCGATTATCGCAACATTGTCGTTGCCTATTACATAGAAAACAAGAGTGTTCGTGACATTGCATCGTCGCTTTCTATTTCGATAAGCGCGGTTCAGCAAATACTTCATCGCGCGAGAATCATATTGAAAGAA
The DNA here is from genome assembly GCA_045629205.1 of Eubacteriales bacterium. Classification (GTDB taxonomy): domain Bacteria; phylum Bacillota; class Clostridia; order Oscillospirales; family UBA644; genus JAZQLP01. Next base: position 1,430 of record JAZQQT010000093.1, on the reverse strand, counting down.
GGTATGAATATGGCAAGAGAATTTGGAAAACGCAGTTATAATCCAGAGCAAATAGCTTTTGTTCAAAACGGCAGAGATGGCAAAAAGGGACAACCTGGGTCTATTATCACACATTTGTTATACAAAAATATTTTCCTCGAAACATATGAAAACCCACAAACTGCTGAAGAACTGGCACTTGAATTGGGTATTGCTTTGCCTTATATGGAAGACGAGCTTGAATTTTTGACCCGTGAACAGTTGCTTACCAAGAACGAAAATAAATACCAAACAGCCTTTAAGATAATCAGCAAAGAGGAGCAACGCAAAAAATTCGATAATAACAAAAAAATTCAGAAGCCGATGGCTGACAAAATTTGTGAACTGATCGACACTTATATTATTGAGGATGGCTCAAAAGTAAATTATGATTATGTTGGATATGAAGCGGCTAAATGGGCGTTAATTGTACGTACATTTGATTGGTTGCAGTGGTCAGCAAATACAGCAAATAACACTTCGTTAGAATATAGAAGCACCTATCCCACGCGTCCCGATGACGGTGCTTGGACATTGACCGGATACGAAAACATTGATTGGGAAAAGCCCGAATTTGTTGGACAACATGGATATCTTTCGCATGATAAGAACGAAGTAAAAAAGGATATAGATTTCGGCCAGTTTAAATTCATATATAATAATATTTACGAAAAGACTCCAGAGCACTTGAGTTGGATGGAAGCATATACGTTGTGGTTGGTTTGCAGTGGACGTATTGAGGCGTGTGAGAAATCTTATCTTGAAAAGATGCTCGAATACGGATATCTTAAGAAAGAGGGTTCTATCATTCCCAATGTTGTAATATTCGATAGAAATGCAGAGGAACCTCATAACGAAGAATTGTCTCAAAAGCTGACATCGTTAAAGAATGAAATTTTTGCTTTATTCAATCAAGTTCCGGATATTGAAAGAGGGTATGTTGTCGAGCAGGCTATACTCGATGGCTGGCTTAAATATGATGAAAATACAATCAATACCATAGGTGCATATATTTATCTGTAAAAACACAGAATAAACACACCGCCGAGAGTAACCGTAATTGGTCGCTCTCGGCGGTAGCGTTTAATATGGATAATCAAAGTAAAAAACAAATCCGAACAGTTCCGTCGTAACGAAACAGTTCGGATTTGCTTGTTCTGGTGGAGCGTACGGGATTCGGTCTCGCCTGCGGGCTCAGGCACAGTTCGGCTCTAACGCTCCACCGGAGCGTTATTCACTTCCGAACCGCTTCGAATCCCGTTCTTCTTTGATTAATCGGGTAGGAGGCTGACTATTAGTTAGCCAGCCGACCTCCCACAGAACCGTGCGTACCGGTCTGGTACACGGCTCCTCCCTTGTTTACGCTACAGACTTGCGGTAGTAAGAATTGAAAAACTGGAATCCAGCCTTCT
>JAZQQT010000092.1:0-9880 GCA_045629205.1 Eubacteriales bacterium | reverse complement strand
CCCCCGGAGCGTTATTCACTCCAAAACCGCTTCGAATCCATCTTACATCATAAAAAAACAAGAAGATGCTTGATGCACCTTCCTGTTTTTTGGCGGAGAGAAAGGGATTCGGTCTCGCCTGCGGGCTCAGGCACGGTTTTGCTCTAACGCTCCCCCGGAGCGTTATTCACTCCAAAACCGCTTCGAATCCATTTTATATCATAAAAAACAAGAAGATGCTTGATGCACCTTCCTGTTTTTTGGCGGAGAGAAAGGGATTCGAACCCTTGTGGGCTTGCACCCAAACGGTTTTCAAGACCGCCTCGTTATGACCGCTTCGATATCTCTCCGTATCCAACATAATGTATTATATCACATAAGTTAAAAAAAGTCAAGAAATCAAGATTAGAATTTTCTGCAAATTTCTGCAATCAACGCTTATAAACCAACATATAAATAATACATTATATAATATTACCTATTACAATTCCAACCCGTCCGCATCAGGCAATGACGGATATTCGTCATCAAGATTATCAGAATACCAATATGCGACAGATGAAATATCATCGCATAACGGACGATATCTTCCTCCGCTTCGCCACCCGAGAGCCTGAATCGTAACCTTTAAATCTTCCTTAAAATAAACCGGATCGTTAATATGAAAACGGTATATATCGAAATAACGCTGCGAACAGTAAGCCGCATCCGTATAACCGACCTTGGAAAGTCCCGAATAAGGCGTGGTAAATTCCGTATAATTACCGTTCACTTCAAAATCATGTGAACCGCAGATATAATCCTCTGTCCCCGTTCCGCAAATCGTGGGAAATTCTTTGTCTCCGTCGATAAAAAATTTTATTTCACCTTCGCCCCACCAACCGTTGTTTTTGACTCCCCAATGGAGATAAGTTCCGACATATTGACCGTTTCCCTTAACGTTATCGAGAATCGTATAAACCTCCTTATAAGGCAAAGGATTGACACGGCGAAACTGAGCATGAAAATAGAGTGAGTCGGGGTCAATCTTTTTTTCTTCGCAATCAATCTGATAATAAACGCCGGTAGTTGAAGAGCTCAGGTTTTCAACTTCCATGCGGAACCCCTTGAAATACGGCATTTCAAAATATGAGTTCATGGCGCGTCTGGGATTGAAACATACAGCAAGACTTGATATCTGACGGTATTCCATTTCATCCGCATTGCAGAAAAAGTCGGAAAGAGGGGTGCAAACGGCAGGTGAAGACTGACCGTCAAAATATATACGAAGAATGATTCTGCGTGTTTCTTCCAGTGTATGGGTTATCCAAATATGACGAATTGCGCCCTGTCCCTTAATATCGGCAAGGACTGCAGTCGTTCCGCCGGGAACCAAGACATATGGATTGACTTTCCATCCGAGACCGAGATCGCGCGCCGCTCCTGCCGCAGAGCCGGTATCCAAATCGGCTTTTCCGCCATTACCTTTTTCTCCCGTCGGATTTTCGGCGCAGACAGAGAAGGAACGAATATCTTTTTTCATAGTTAATTCATGCAGCATTACGGAGTCTCTCCTTACATCAACAGTTTATATCGGTTATTTGGAACCGTCCGTTTTGAACAGACGGCTTAATTTTTCGCGTTCTCGCGGAGAAAGACGGCCGACAGATTCGGCATAGGTTATCATATCATAAAAGCTATTCTCAAAATATTTTTCAACGAAATCGGCAGTCGCTTCTTTCTGAACATCATCTTTCGTAATCAGTGAAGTGCAAATAAAATCAGGATCTGCGCGGGAAATAATCTTTTTGTCGATAAGTCTCCCGATAGTAGCATATACGGCAGTGCCGGAAATCGCAGAGCCTCTGTGAAGGATACCCGCAATTTCCTTTGCCTGGATTTTTCCGCCGTTTGCCCAGATTATTTCCATCACGGCGTATTCATTACTGCTTATCTGCATTTTGTCCTCACTCAAAAGTCAAACTGATTTTACCGTCCACAGCTTCGGCACTCACGGAAGATAATACCAGATCTCTTTCACATATCTCGGAAATAATTCTGTCTTCGAGTTCGGTCTGAATAATGCGACGAACGTTGCGGGCGCCGTATTCCCTGCTGTATGACATATCGGAAAGTAACGAAAGAACTTCAGGTGTATATTCAAAAGAAATTTCTTTTTCCGTAAGTCCGTTTTTAAAATCTTCAAGATGAATTTTAACGATATCGGGGAAAAGTTCTTTCGGCAAGGGATTAAATACAACGATCTCGTCTATTCTGTTAAGAAATTCGGGGCGCAAAAACTGTTTAAGAGATGTCATTGTCTTATTTTCGGAAAGCTGAACATCGGTTTTGTTAAATCCAACCTCTGAACCCTTTATTTCCGATCCCGCATTGGTTGTCATTACAATAAGCGTGTGCTCAAACGAAACTTTTACTCCGCGCGCATCGGTAATAACGCCGTCATCAAGAATCTGAAGAAGGATATTGAGAACATCCGGATGAGCTTTTTCGATCTCGTCAAAAAGAATAACCGAATAAGGCTTGCGACGGATTTTTTCGGTAAGCTGACCTGCCTCGTCATAACCTACGTATCCCGGAGGAGAACCTATTATACGGGAAACGGCATGCTTTTCCATAAATTCGCTCATATCAAGACGGATAAGCGTTTCGGGAGAATCGAAAAGTTCACGGGAAAGAACTTTTACAAGTTCGGTCTTGCCTACTCCCGTAGGTCCTGCGAAAATAAACGAAACAGGACGTTTGCGGGGCAGTATACTGATCCTTCCTCTTTTTACAGCTGATACAACGGCATCAATCGCCTTTGGCTGTCCTATGATACGGGAAGAAAGATTCTCTTTGAGTTTACGAAGTTTTTCTCCTTCGCCCTCGTTTATTTTTGATGCGGGAATACCTGTCCATAATTCGACGACGGTTATCAAATCCGCTTTTGTAACGTTTATACCTTTTACGATATTTTCCACATCTTCTTTTTCGGACTGAGCTCTTGCCAGTTCTGATTTCAATTCGGCAAGACGCTGATAATCTTCGGGCTGAAGATCTTCTTTCGCCTCAAGTTCCTCTATATCTTTATTTAATTTATTTACCGAGTCTGTCAATGTAGATAACTTGTCGTATACCGGATTGTTAAGAACAGCGTTTGAACATGCCTCGTCAAGCATATCAATTGCCTTGTCGGGTAAAAATCTGTCGGTAACATAACGTTCGCTGAGTTTTACTGCTTCATCAACTATAAATGCGGGAATATGGATATTATGAAATTCCTCATAATAATGTTTGATTCCGCGAAGCATTTCACAGCTTTCTTCAACAGAAGGCTCTTCGACCGTAACAGGCTGGAATCTGCGCCCAAGGGCAGAATCCTTTTCGATATATGTACGGTATTCCTTCAATGTAGTAGCGCCTATTACCTGAATATCGCCCCTTGAAAGAGCAGGCTTCATCATATTTGCCGCAGACATCGTCCCTTCGGAATCACCGGTACCGACAAGATTGTGGACCTCGTCAATAAACAGTATAACGTTCCCAAGATGCTTTACCTCTTCGATGAGACCCTTGACTCTGCTTTCGAACTGTCCTCGGAACTGCGTTCCAGCAACGAGTCCTGTTAAATCAAGAAGAAAAACCTGCTTATTCTTTAATGCGGCAGGAACATCGTGTGCTGCGATTTTAAGCGCAATACCCTCGGCTATTGCGGTTTTACCGACACCCGGCTCTCCTATCAGACAAGGATTATTTTTTATACGACGGCAAAGGATCTGCATAACCCTGAAAATTTCTTTATCCCTGCCGATTATCTTATCCAGTTTTCCCTTTGCGGCTTTTGCGGTCAGGTTCGTGCAGTAAGTATCAAGATATTTATATTTTATCTGTTCTTTTTTAGGTGAAGCTTTTGCTCCGTTGGGAGCCTGTTTTGCAGACTGAGAATCAAAAGCGTCATCGTCGGAAAGACCGCTTTTATCGTCGCTCGGCCTTGAAAGAAGATTTTTGAGCATCTCCATAGGATTTGCAAGACCCTTTTTAAATTCTTCACCTATTTCAGAATCGGGGAACAACTCCGAAGCACCTTTCATTTGTTCATCCATGGCTTCCATGGCTTCATCACTGGTATCGAGTGTTTCAAGAGGAAGATTACCTATTTTAACGCCGAGTTCCTTGGCGCATTTTGCACAAAGAAACTGCTGAGTCACTTTATCACCTTCGACTTTTGTGACATTCATAATAGCATAGTGTTTGTTACATTTTGAGCATAATTCAAAGTTCATACGAAAAAATCTCTTTCTTAATCATTGGAACAAAACTTCGCTTTTCTCTCTTTGTTCGCTTTAAGAGCCATCGAAATATATCCGACCAGAGAATAAACGAAGAAAAAAACGGTTGCAAAAAACAAAACAGTCAGAACCGGAACTTCAAATCCGAATGACGTATCGAATGTTTTATAGGCAATCAGCAAAACGGCAAACAGAAAAAACAAAAATGAAGTGAGTTTTCCATACCATTTTGATGAAAACGGTTTGTTACCGAGTTTTACGAAAACAGACGCAAGAACAATCATTCCTATTTGGACCGCGGCAAAGATAATTACAAATAAGACATGCAGATATCCTGCGATACAGAAGGCAAGCAAAATCATAAAATGCGTGAGTTTATCCGCAACCGGATCAAGTATTTTGCCGACTTCGGAAATCTGATTGAATTTTCTTGCTATATATCCATCTACGATATCAGAGAACCCTGAAATGAGAAGTAAAATCAATGACAATAACCTATACTGGTTAAAAAGCCACGGAAACAAAAACGCAATCAGTATTCTGAAAAAAGAAATAATATTTGGAATGGTGAACATTTATTCTTCCTTAAATTTATCAAAAATCGAATTTAACGGATTGATTTTATCCAACGAACGGTATACATACGTGTGAGAAACTATTTCCTGCTTGGAGTCTACAGGAACATTACGCAAGATAAATGAAAACGCGATATTGATTACCGACACGAAAACAAAAGATACAAGCGTTGCTGTGATAAGTCCGATGAGAAAACCGGCAAATTTATCAAGGACACGCAGCCCCGGTATTTTCCCTATAAAAGAAGCAAGCCACTCAATTATTTTTGCCACGAACAAAAAGCCGATATACAAAACGACAAACGCTATCAGTCTTGATACTATTTCGGAAACCGGACCGACAACGTATCCGACTATCTCGGATTTTGCCCTGTCTGACCCGAAACTGTTTTTCAAATTACTGTATTTTTCACTTACCGATTTTAAATCAACATTTAGAAAATCAAGAGCGTCGGTAAAGAATTTCGGAGCTGCTTCGATAAGACTGTCGAAATCGACATCATCGACAGAAGCATCCTCGTTCGATGCCGTTGGAGAAAGGGTATTGACAAGCCATTGAATCATCGGTTCGCGAACGAATGTTTTATCAAAATAAACTCCTAATTTCGCCGAAAAGATAACTGCTAAAATCAAGGCAAGAATATTGCTTGCCAATCCGATAAGAGACTTTAAAAAACCTTTTTTTCCGTATGTACCTACAATAACGATAAATACGGCAATCAAGGCAATATCGATAAGAACTGCAATTGCAATTTCCATCAGTTTCCTCCGTTTGTGTGTTTATGAAAAGGCTTCGGATATGTCTATTTTTTCGGCAGAATCATTTCCTATAAGATAAAGCGCTTCTCTGTTTGCTCTTATACCGTTATACTGCCCGTCTGTTTCTACTGTATAAAGTGTTTTCCCCTCGTCGTCAATTACATAGAGTTCATTATCGCAAAGAACGAGAAAAACATCATAAAAGCAGCAAACATCGTTAACACCGATTATATTAAGTGTAAATAATTTCGTTCCCGTTGATGAAACAGCAGTTACGGAATATTCATCAAGAACCGAATCGACGGATGAAAGAATAACAGTATTTCTTTCATCCTGAAAATATGTAACGGTAGATGCTGTTATATCGTTGCTGATTTTACGAGCAAAATCACTTCTGACCGAATATACTCCTTCGTCGGTCAGAATCTCGCATGAATTATCATTTTTCTGTTTGATTCCGACAGGAAAAGCATCTTCTATGATGTAATTTTTTTGAAGCTCGCCGGTTCTGAAATTTATTCTGTGGATATAAACATCTATATTCTCTTTATCGGGGGCTATACCGATAACCGAAATCACATCCGATGCGGAAAATACCACATCAATAACATACGTCTCGGATGAATACCAATAAAACAGAACATCCATTTTTTTATTATAAACGGTAACCTGAGCATTATAACCGTATGCCTCTGTCACGACGGCAAAATATCCTTTATCACTGACAGAAGCCGTGATTATCGAGTCGTTTGTCGTAACAGTCCCATATTCATCAAAACTCCCGCATAATTTGACGGTGTTTCCGCCCCTGTCGAAAACAAGCATATAGTCATCGGAAACATCCAAAACCGGTTCGGACAGATTGATGATATAATTTGAAATGATAACATTATTACGGCTGTATACGGTAAGTTTCTTTTGGGACAGAATCGCCAGACCGTCTTTAAAAACAGAATATGTGTTTTTGTCGGCAGGTTCAAAATCTATGACATTGCTTTCGGGAATATCAAGAGACAGCGCAGACTTGATATCAAAGAAGAATCTTCGCAGGCTGTCGAATGACATGGCCGTGGTGTTGATAAGTATTATCGAAAGGACATACACTACGGCAAGAAGCAATACAACTATTCGTGCAATATTAAGTTTTTTGAGATCCGATTCAGTCATAATTTATCTCATTAAGATACAGTCCGCACGCGGGGACAGTATATGGTATATTGTTTGATCTGCCGTTAAGCATAGCCGTGATATCATCCGGAGTCAGTTTTCCTCTAGCGCACATCAAAAGCGCACCGACAATAAGCCGAACCATTTTATAAAGAAAACCATCGCCGGAAATACGGAACACTACATATTCGCCCTGTTTCTCGAATACTGCGGAATAAACCGTCCTTACAGGATCCTTGATTTTTGATCCGACTGCCCTGAAGGATGAAAAATCATGCTTTCCGACAAAAAGACAGGCAATTTTGTTGAGTTCTTCAATATTAAGTTTATAAGGAAAATAAAACGAAAGACCCTCGGCAAACGGAGATGAAATCTCGTGATTGTAAATCTTATAAATATATTCCTTTGACTTTACGGAATATCTGGCATGAAATCCGTCATCAACATTTTTTGCATCGAAAGCACGAATATCCGTAGGAAGCTTATTATTCAATGCTCTGATAAGAACAGAACACGGCATTTCTTTTTCAGAAGAAAAAGAGAAACAGAACTTATTCGCATGGACTCCGCAATCTGTTCGGCTGCATCCCGTCAGCCCCGTATACGATTCGAATATTTCCGACAAAGCTCTGCGTATTTCGCCGTTTACGGTTATTTCTCCCGGCTGAAACTGAAAGCCATGATATGCAGTTCCGTTATAACGGATATACACAGCGTAATTCATCATAGCCTCCGAAATCAAAACAGAGCAGGAACGAAGGTATTGGTCAATATTACAGACACGAGAACGAGAGAAACAAATACGCACGCCAGAATATCGCGTCTGCATATATTGTATTTGACAAAATGAGTTCGGTTTTCGCCGCCGGTGTAGCACCGACATTCCATAGCAACGGCAAGTTCGTCCGCACGCCTGAAAGCGGAAACGAATAAAGGAATCAAAATAGGAATAAGTGATTTTGCTCTTTTGATCAAACCGCCGCTTTCGAAATCGGCCCCGCGCGCTTTCTGAGCATTGATTATCTTCTCCGTTTCCTCGAGCAATGTCGGGATAAACCGAAGAGCTATCGTTATCATCATCGAAAACTCATGAACGGGAAGTTTTATTTTTGCCAAAGGCGACAAAAGTCTTTCAAAGCCGCTCGTGAGAACGACAGGGGAAGTTGTATACGTAAGCATTGTGGTTGTAATTACCAAAAGCATTATACGAACAACCATAGATACCGCGTTACTGATTCCGGCAGAAGTGATTTTGAAAATCCAAAAAGAAACAAGAGGCTCACCGCTGCCGGTAAAAAGATTGATAACAGCGGTAAAACAAATAATGATGAAAAGAGGCTTTAACCCTCTTATATAAAGCTTAAACGGAATTCCGGTCAGCCACACATAAAATAGAGTGACCGCAATCAAAAAAACAAAGGATATCAGATTATTTGCGACGAATAATACCACTATGCAGGCAATAAGAAGTATGATTTTAACGCGGGGATCGAGCTTATGAATTATTGAATCACCGGGCAGATACTGACCGATTGTTATGTCACCAATCATCTTCCGGACTCCCTTGCGCGTTTTATTTTTTTGAGTATCATATCTACAGCCTCAGCCGAATTCTGAACCGAGCAATCGAAACCGTATCCGAGTTCGTTAAGCTTTGAGAAAATTCTTGTGAGATGCGGTAACGAAAGACCGGCATCTTTGACAAAATCCGGATCGGAAAAAACTTTTTTTACAGAATCGACGGCAAGCAATTTCCCGTCGCGCATTACGGCAACTCTGTCGGCATAACGAAGGACATCTTCCATGCAGTGAGAGACGAGAATAACCGATTTTTCCGTTTCGGAACGATACCTGTTTATACTGCTCATTATTTCGTCATGACCTTTAGGGTCAAGACCGGCAGTAGGTTCGTCGAGAATAAGTACCTCCGGTTCAATAGCCATAACGCCTGCAAGAGCCACTCTTCTTTTTTGTCCGCCGGAAAGATTGAACGGCGATACGCCGAGCAGCGAGGAATCCAAACCGACAAAATCCATGGCAGAAGAAACCCTTGCTTTTACGACATCGGGATCAAGCCCCATATTGACGGGACCGAAAGAAATATCCGACTCAACTGTTTCTTCAAAAAGCTGATATTCCGGATACTGAAAAGCCATGCCGACGTTAAAGCGAAGAAAACGGCGGTCAAAACTCTTTTGCCAGATATTGTCGCCCTTGTAGTAAACGGCTCCTGACGTCGGCTTCTGAAGTGCGTTAAAATGTTGGACCAACGTTGACTTGCCTGAGCCGGTCCTCCCTACTATGGCAAGAAAATCGTTATCGTAAACATCAAGATTGATGTTATCCAACGCCACACATTCGAAAGGTGTATCCTGTCCGAAAACATGAGTAAGGTTTTCAATTTTAAGTATAACATTTTTCAAACAAAACCTCACTGATCAGTTTATTGTTGATGAAATAAGATCGGAAATGATTTTTACGCATTCATCGTCGTCAAAGACGGAAATCGGAACTTTGAATCCGTATCGCCTGAGGGCAAACATCAAATCGGTGTTTGCCGGAACATCAAGACCGATACTTTTGAGAAGAGCAACATTACGGAAAACATATTCCGGAGTATCATCAAGAAATATTTTACCGTGATTGAGAACCATACATCTGTCTGCCATAGCGGCTTCTTCCATAAAATGGGTAATAAGAATAACAGTGGTTCCCATTGAATTGAGTTTTTTTATTACATTCATAACATCTTCGCGTCCGACAGGATCCAGCATAGCCGTTGGCTCGTCGAAAACGATAATCTCGGGATTCATGGCGAGAACACCGGCAATCGCTATACGCTGTTTCTGCCCGCCGGAAAGCTTTGCCGTTGAATGCTTTGCGTAATCAGACATCCCTACCGTGGCAAGAACTTCTTTGACTTTCGCATGCATTTCATCGTAACCGACACCGAGATTTTCGAGCGCAAAAGCAACATCTTCTTCAACAACGGAGGATACGATCTGATTATCGGGGTTCTGAAAGACCATTCCCACGGATCTGCGTAACTGAGTAATCGTATCCGGATTTGAAACGTCGAAACCGTTTACGGTCAGAGTTCCGGATGAAGGAGTTAAAATAGAATTAAACAAC
>JAZQQT010000091.1:0-27054 GCA_045629205.1 Eubacteriales bacterium | reverse complement strand
GCGGAAGCGCTACCAACTGCGCTAATCGTCCGAAAGTAGATGAATTATACCACATTGTAATGGATGTGTCAATATGATATTTTTGAATTTTCTTTAAATACTCGGAAAATAAATAAAAAATCCTGATACCTGATCGGTTTTCGGCTGAATATTTATGACTGTAGTTTTTTCAGATTGTAAAATGCGCCTTTCTTTTCCATAAGCTCTTCGTATGTTCCGTATTCAACGCATTTTCCGTTTTCGATAAATGCAATATGGTCGGCATTTCTTATTGTGGATAACCGGTGGGCAACGATAAATGTTGTCCTGTTTTTACACATAGAATCTATGGCGTCCTGAACGAGTTTTTCCGAAACGCTGTCAAGTGCTGATGTAGCCTCATCAAATATGATGACCGCAGGATTTCTTATAACAGCTCTGGCAATCGAAATTCTTTGTTTTTGTCCACCTGAAAGATTGGCACCCTGCACACCGACATTCGTATCCAGTCCTTCGGGAAGAGATTTTACGAAATCTTCAAGATTAGCTGCTCTTACAGCCTCCCATATTTTTTCGTCACTTATTTCCGGAAGACCGTATGATATGTTTTCTCTTATTGTTCCCGAGAATAGTATTGAGTTCTGCGGAACAACAGAAATATGTTCTCTGTATGAACGCAGATTGCATTTGAATAAATCCTTACCGTCAATCAGAACTTGTCCTTTTGTAGGCCCGAAAAATCCGATTACAAGATTCAGTATCGTTGTTTTGCCGCATCCCGATTCTCCGACTAACGCAATGGTTTCGCCTTTATTCACATGCAGATTCAGTCCGTTCAGAACCTCATGGTCGCCGTCTTCGAATTTGAATGAAACGTCTTTGAAATCAAATTCACCCTCAACATTTTTGATTTTTTCTTTTTTATCGTTATCCTCTATATCGTTGGCATACATAATGTCTCCGATTGAATCAACGGCATCAAAACCGGAGGCAATTACCGGCACTAAATTAAGAACCTGCTGAACACAGCTTATAATTGTTGAAAAATACGATTGAAATATAGTGATATCTCCGACTTCGATTTTTCCTATATATGCCATATAACCGGTAAAGCATAAGCATGCTGCCTGAAACAACATAAAAGCCGCCCATGTAATCGAACCGAAAACAGAGTGGACAATGTCAAGATTGTAGCTTTTTGCCGCAACTTTATGCAGTCTGTTGTTTGCTTTATCCATTTCCATATCTTCAATGGAATGTGCCTTTGTTATAGGCACCATTTCAAGCATTTCAACGACTGTGGAAGATGTGTGCTCGATTTCTATTCTCAATTTGCGGTTATTCTCTTTGATTTTACCGTTAAACCCTCTGCGGATTATTACCGCAAGCGGGATGGTAAGACAGAAGAAAAGAAAAACGATCGGACTTTTCGATATAACGATTATTACCGAAAATAAAAAATTGAAAACCAATAAAGAAATGGAATTGACAACGGTGCTCGTAAAAGAAGATACCCTTGTAACGTCATTCATGATTTTTGAATGAAGTTTTCCCGGAGGCGTGTGTTTATGATAAGAGAATGATAATTGCTGCAGTTTTCTGATGATGGATGAACGCAGTCCGGATTCGATACTTCTTTGAGCTTTACTGTAATTTACCTGATAAAGATAGTTTGTAAGGACATTTTGTATGATCAATATGACCCAAAAACCCACCCATAGAAAGATTTTGAGTAAAGAACTATCACCATCGGGATTTTTTATTCTGTCAACTATAAGATTTATGATTGTTCCTATAACAAGAGGCTGCGCCAGAACGGGCAGATATTTAACAAAAAGCCAAAACATGGCTTTTGCAATACGCCACCAATTCCCCTTGAATGTTTTTAAAAGAACTTTCAAGGGGCTTCTTTTCGGGTCGCAGAAAGCTTCCTGGAAAACATTTTCTTTATCGAGTTCTTTTTCTATGTCATTAAACTCTTTTTCTCTTGCAAGATCTGATTCTGTTTCAACGTAGTATTCCGGTTTTTCATCTTCTTTTTTTTCAACGCGATGACTCATAAGAATATGACCTCATTAATATTATATTGAAATAAAATTGATTATGAAAAAAACATTACTGGATATTTGTAAGTAATGAAACAAGAGGAATGGTAATGACGGAAAGCAATGTGCTGACTGCCACAAGCATTCCCGCAAAAGGTGAGTCACAGTCGTATAATTCTGCAAAGACAACCGTTATGGTTGCGGCAGGTGTGGCTGATAAAATCAACATTATGGATAAAGTTTCCGGGTCAATAAGAGAGAATATCGAAAGGATTTTTAAAAGTCCCCAGACTATAATCGGAAACAGAAACAACCTCAATAACAGGAACGGATACAAATATTTGTTTTTTAAAGCGTCTTTGGGCTTTATATCCGCAAGCCGAGTTCCGACAATAATCATCGAAATCGGTGCAACTGAACTTTTCAGCACTGTCATTGCGTCATAAAGAATATTTACCGTTTGTCCCCAAAAAGAATCAACGGTGATTATATCCGTTATCCATCCGCCTATGCCTGTGATGTAAATAATGAATCCAATCCCGAGAGATATTGTCGCCGGATTGATGATTGCTTTTTTCAAAGATATATATTTTTTATCTCCGGTATACATCATACGACCGAGGGAGAAGGCAAAAATATTAAACCAAAGAATATATATTGTCGCAAAAATTGTATATTCTGTTCCGAAGACGGCATCAATGACAGGTATGCCCATATATCCGGCATTGGAGAAGATTATTCCGAATCGTAAAACCTTCCTTTTTTCTTCAGGTGCTTTTTTGAATAAAAACTGCGCGATTTCGAAAAAGAGAAGATGAATACATAGACTTAAAATAAACACAAGTATTACTTTTGTAAAGAATTCTTTATCAAACGGTCTTATGTATCCGTGAAGAAACATCGCTATCTGAGCTATGTAAACCAGGAAAACAGATAATGATTTCGAAAAGTTATCATCTGCGATTTTTATTTTTTTAATTATAAACCCGATTGCCATAAAGCAGAACAATGATGTAACTGCTTTTATAAGCAGAGAAATAGAAAAAACCATATTACTCCATTCCTCCTTTTGAACTATTATATCTTAATAAAAACAAAAGTCAACACCAAAAAAGAAATTAGTTAAAAAAAATGTCTGCCATCGGCAGACATAATTTCTATTCACTTACGCTTTCGTTATTTTTTCGGAACGCATGCAGCGTGTGCAAATATAAATGTGTTTGGGAGTTCCGTTGATGACGGTTTTAACTCTCTGAACATTGGGTTTCCATGTGCGGTTTGAACGTCTGTGTGAGTGGGATACTTTAATGCCGAAGCTTACGCCTTTTCCGCAAATATCACATTTTGCCATTTGAGATACACCTCCGTGCGGATTCATATCCGCAAAAATCTACATTTGGTAAAAATTATATCACAAATCAACCGCTTTTGCAAGCCTATATATATGATTTTTTTGTAAATTATGATTTGTGGTTTTTTAATGCTACTTTGGTTTGGGCTTTTACATTTTTATATTGTGAATATTTTATATTTTTATTGATTTTTTTAAATATATATGTTATAATATAAAGAAATAATTTTTCCGATGGAAAGGAGGTCCGTATGTTACGGTTAAATTCTATTGAACTTCATGGTTTTAAATCATTTCCGGATAGAACCGTTATTGAGTTTGCCGATGGAATTACAGCTATTGTCGGACCTAATGGAAGCGGAAAAAGTAATATTGCCGATGCTTTACGTTGGGTTATGGGGGAAACATCATCCAAAACGCTTCGCGGAAGCAAAATGGAAGATGTTATCTTTGACGGGACAAAAGAGCGTAAGGCTCAGGGTTTTGCTCAGGTCACGATTAATTTTGATAATTCCGACGGAGAACTTGATATCGCATACAGCGAAGTCTCTATAACACGTAAATATTTCAGATCCGGTGACAGTGAATATTATATTAACGGTTCGGAAGTTCGTTTGAGAGATATTCAGAATCTTCTGCGTGATACCGGCCTCGGTAAAGACGGTTATTCTATTATCGGCCAGGGAGCTGTTACCGAT
Source organism: Eubacteriales bacterium (assembly GCA_045629205.1). Taxonomy (GTDB): domain Bacteria; phylum Bacillota; class Clostridia; order Oscillospirales; family UBA644; genus JAZQLP01. The sequence goes on along the minus strand of JAZQQT010000091.1, from coordinate 22,981 downwards.
ATTATCAGTGCCAAGAGCACTGACAGACGTGACGTTTTTGAGGAAGCTGCAGGTATTTCCGGATTTAAATTCAAACGTGATGAAAGTGCCCGGAAATTACGTCTTACAAACGATAATATTACAAGACTCGGAGATATTCTTTCCGAACTCGCAGCCAGATTGCCCGTTCTCGAAAAACAGAGCGAAAAAGCAAAAAAGTATTTGGCATATCGGGATGAAAAAAAGATTCTTGATATAGGTATATGGTTAAGCGAAGAGAAAAAAATGGCACAAACTGGTCAGGAACTTTCTCAGAAAAGTGAAGCGCTTAACAGATCTCTGGAGCAGATTGCCATGCGTATGGCTTTTCTCGGGGATCTTATAGATGATTCCGAAAAAAAGAATGCCGAATACGCAATTCAGATAGAATCTGTTCGTGAGGCTCAAAAAGTCACGCAAGACAGTATCAGCGATTTTTCTGCTCAGATTCTTGTTCTTCAGAATGAAATAGCGCATTTCAATGATGATATTGCAAGATTGGTTTCCGAATCCGAAACGGACGGTAAAAGTTCGGATACGCTTGTCGCAAGACTATCAGAACTTAATAACGATTTGGTTTCGGTCAATTCCGTTATCGAAACTATCATTAGCTCCGGACAATCTATTCAAGAAAAGATTGTCGAAAATGATCGCGAAACAGATAAGTATTTTCCCAAAATATCAGAGTCACGCAATAAATTATCTTCGATTCGGAATGATGTCAATAATCTGAATATCAAAAAAGCGACGATTGTTCAGCAATTGGATAATTGCGCACTAAAATCCACTGCTCTTACCGAAGATAAATCAAGCGGTGACGAGCGTCTTGTTTCTCTTAGAATCAAGGCAAAGCAGGATGCCGACGAGTTGAAAAAAGAAGAGGAAGCTCTTGCCGAAAACGGTAACAGACTGAGCGGCGTCTCTTTGAAATCGCAGCTTCAGAATGAAAAACTCGAAAAATTATCGGCAGATTGCGCTCAAACCGAACTTGATTTGGCAAAATCCGAAAGCCGTTATGCAATGCTTTGTGATATGGAAAAGAATCACGAAGGTTTCAACGGCAGTGTCCAGACTGTTTTAAAAGAAGCATCAAGAGGTATTCTTCGCGGTATAAAAGGAACCGTTGCCGAGATTCTTAACGTTCCTTCTCAATATACGGTTGCGATTGAAACTGCATTGGCAGGGGCATTTCAAAACATTGTTACCGAAAAAGAATCGGATGCAAAGAACGCTGTGTATTATCTTAAATCACGTAATGCCGGACGTGCTACGTTCCTTCCGATGACATCGGTTAAGGGTAACAAGATCGACGTTTCCGGAATAAAAAATGAGGACGGATATATCGGAATAGCTTCCGAAATCGTTTCATGCGATAGGCAGTATATCGGTATAGCCGATGATTTGCTCGGCAGGACCGTAGTTGTAGATAATCTCGACAATGCTGCCGATATGGCAAAAGAACACGGCTTTTCTTTTAAAATAGTTACACTTGACGGTCAGATTATCAATCCGGGAGGATCGATTACCGGCGGATCCTCCGCAAAAAGCGCAGGAGTTTTCAGCCGTCGAAACGAAATCGAGACATTATCGGAATCGATCGGAAAATTAAAAGACAGTTACGAAAAAAATACTTCCGAGCTTGATAAAATCAAAGCCGAAGCAAATCGTTTGCTTACCCTTATTGATGAGATTTCCGAAGAAAGAAACGAAATCGAAAAAACGATTATCGAAAAGAGAGGTCAGACGGAATATAACGAAAAATATATTTCAGATCTTGAAGAACAGCTTGCTTCTATCGATGATGATATCGCTGAAAATATTCAGTTTGCGGATAAACTCAATAAAGATCATTCCGATATCATCGCCGGAATTTCATCCTTACAAAATGAGGAAAAAAATTTGGTTGCCGTATTGACTGAACTTGAATCCTCAAATTCCGGTTTTAAAGATATTCATGATTCTCTTGTCGCTCAGTTAAACGAAAATAAAATCGAGCTTCTTAAAGCGGAAAATCGAAAAGCGGAAATTTCTGCCGAAATATCCAGAACGGAATCTTCCATTTCCGATTTTTCAAACAGTGTTAAACAGCGGGAAACTGAAATAGAGTCGATTCATTCAAGAATTTCTGGAACGGAAAACAGCATTTTGTCTTTGCAAAAAGAGATAGATAATGCGAAATCCGTTTACGACGGTTTCGGTGAAGATATTCGAAAGATTGCGGAAAATCGTCAAAAACTCGAAAAGAAAGTCGCCGATGCTCATGAAGAAGAAAAAGACCTTTATGAGCAGAAAGAATCAACGAATATTGCACTTGAAAAAATATCGGCCGCACTTTCTTCTGCTGAAGAAAAATTAAACACACTGCAGGCACGTCTGTGGGATGATTACGAAGTTTCTCCTTCGGAGGCTCGCGAACAATATTCTCCCGCAGAAGATATAAAAGCCGCTGTTTCCAGATCAGATGAACTGAAAACCAAAATTCGCAGTCTCGGTGAGGTAAATGTTAATGCTATTGAAGAGTATATCGAAGTAAAAGAACGACATGATAATTATCAGGGACAGATAAACGACCTTCAGAAGGCAAAAGACAATATTGAATCTCTTATCCGCTCACTCGAAAACGATATGCGGGAGATTTTTGAGGAAAAATTCAATACGATAAATATTGAGTTCGAGAAAACTTTCAAGGCATTGTTTAACGGCGGTGAGGCTCGTCTGTCTCTCAGCGGGGATGACGATATTCTTGAATGCGGAATCGATATCTTTGCTGCGCCTCCCGGTAAAATAATCAAAAATATGTCGGCTCTTTCGGGCGGTGAACAGTCTTTGACGGCGATAGCTCTTTATTTTGCGTTGATGAAGGTAAACCCGTCTCCGTTCTGTATGCTTGACGAGATCGAATCTGCTCTTGACGATATCAATGTTGTCAGATTTGCCGAGTATCTCTATAATATTACAGACACTACTCAGATCATAGCAATAACTCATCGTCGAGGCACAATGGAGATCGCCGACAGATTGTATGGTGTTACCATGAGAGAAAAAGGAATATCAAAGATACTTACGATTAATGTAAACGAAATAGAAAAGAATCTTAAATAGGGTAAAAATGGGATTATTTGAAAAAATAAAAAACGGTCTTGCAAAGACCAAGAAAAATATAGGTAATGAACTTAACGCTTTGTTTTCGAATTTTCGAAAGGTGGATGAAGATTTACTTGATGAATTACTTGATCTTCTGCTTGCCGCCGATGTCGGAATAGATACTGCCGAAAAGATTATTGATAAACTTCGTTCTTCCGCAAAACTTAACAAAATCGAAGATGCCGATGCATTGAAAAAAGAGTTGTCGAATATTCTTGCCGGGTTAATGGACGGTGACAATTCATTATCGTTGGCTACAAATCCGTCGGTAATTTTAGTTGTCGGCGTAAATGGTGTCGGAAAGACAACTACGATCGGAAAACTTTCAGCTATGCTTAAAAATCAAGGAAAATCCGTTATTATCGCCGCGGCGGATACGTTCAGGGCAGCAGCTATTGAACAAATCGAAATATGGGCGGATCGCAGCGGTGCGGATATTGTCAAACATCGTGACGGGGCAGACCCATCAGCTGTGATTTATGATACCATTCAGGCAGCCAAGGCCAGAAATTCCAATATTATTATTATTGATACGGCAGGAAGGCTTCATAACAAAAAGAATCTGATGGACGAACTGTCTAAAATGACAAGAGTCATAGACAGGGAATTACCGGACTGCAGTAAAGAAATCCTGTTGGTTCTTGATGCTACAACAGGTCAGAACGCAGTTGTTCAGGCAAAGGATTTCAAAGAGGTTACCGGTATTACCGGTGTAGTCCTTACAAAACTTGACGGAACGGCCAAAGGCGGAGTAACGCTTGCCGTAAAAGATGTTACCGGTGTCCCCGTAAAACTCATAGGTGTCGGTGAGGGGATAGACGATCTGCAGCCGTTTGATGCATCTATGTTCGCAAAGGAGCTTATAGGTTGATGAAAAAAACATTTATACTTGCCTCAAATAATAAAAAAAAGCTTGCCGAACTTAAAACGATTTTCGGCGCTGAATATGATGTTCTTTCGTTGTCTGAAGCCGGCGTTGAATCAGATCCCGAAGAAACAGGAACAACGTTCAAAGAAAATTCCTTTATAAAAGCGGAATCTGCTGTAAAAGCGTCAGGTATGCCTTGTATTGCCGACGACAGCGGTTTGTGTGTTGATGCGCTTGACGGCGCTCCGGGAGTATATTCATCCCGATTTTCCGAAATGCACGGTATTATCGGCGCAAATCAGGATGAAGAAAACAATAAACTTCTTGTAAGTATGCTCAAGAATTCAGATAATCGTAAAGCCGCGTTTGTATCTTTCGTTACTCTTCTTTTTCCCGACGGACGGAAGATAACGGCGGAAGGACGCGTAGAAGGAATTATTATTGATGTCCCGAGGGGACAAAACGGATTCGGATACGATCCTTTATTTTACATTCCCGAATTGGGAAAAACAACTGCCGAGCTTTCGGCAGATGAAAAAAACGCAATAAGCCACAGAGGAAAGGCTTTACGGCTGTTAAGTGAAAAGTTAAAAGGAGAATTATATGATATCGACTAAGCAGAGAGCTTATCTGCGTGGCTTGGCAAATAAAATAGAAGTCGTTTTGCAGATAGGAAAAAACGGAATTGACGATAATGTCGTCAAACAGGCGAATGAGGCTCTGGCTGCCAGAGAAATCATTAAAGGCAGTGTTCTTGAAAATTCGGATTACAGCGCTCGTGATGCAGTGCAGGCTCTTTCCGAACTTTGTAACGCCGATATAGTCCAAACGATAGGCAGAAGATTCGTTCTTTATAAACCTGCGAAAAAACCGATAATAGTTTTACCGGATTGAGTATGAGAATAGGTCTTTTTGGCGGGACGTTCAACCCGATTCATTCCGGTCATCTCAAGGCGCTTGAAATTTTTGCGGAATATGTAGACGGTCTCACTGTTGTGATGCCTGCCGGTAATCCGCCTCATAAATCTTTTCAGCGTTTGATTTCTGATAAAGATCGCTTAAATCTTGTTAAAAAAGCTATCGGCGAAAGAAATAATATCGTTGTGTCCGATTATGAAATTACAAAACGTGAAAAATCATATACGGTGGATACTCTGAAAATGCTTCGTGCCGAATACGGAAATGAATCAGAGATATTTTTGTATGTCGGATCGGATTCTTTTCTGAATCTTACAGATTGGTATTTGCCTGCGGAGATTCTGAAAATGGCAACGCCGGTATGTCTGGTTCGTCGCAATGAAGATAAAACAGCCGTAAAAAAGAAGAAAAAAGAACTTAAAAAATTATTCGGTACAGAATCCGTTATTCTTCCGTTTAATCCGATAGAGATATCTTCTTCGGAACTTCGAGATATGCTTTCGTTTAATAATCCGGAATCTGTCCTGTATTTTCCCGAAACGGTTTTTGATGTTATTCAGAAAAAGAAATTATATTTTTCAGGTAATGAAGAAGATCCGGAATTATGCAGGCTTGCGCGTTCGGTTCGTGAAAGAACTGACTTTTACAGATATCGGCATTGTGTCGGAGTTATGAAAACCGCAAGGGAACTTGCGATTATAAACGGTGCAAATCAGCGAAAAGCCGAAATTGCGGGGATTCTTCACGATATTACTAAGCATTTTACGGAAAAGCAGCAGCTTCAATTGGTCCAGAAATATGATATAAACGTTGATGAAATGCAGCTCCGTTATCCCAAGATTCTTCACGGTTTGACTGCTTCTTATGTCGTTAAATACGAACTCGGAATAGACGACAGGGAAATACTTTCGGCGATAAAATATCATTCCACCGCAAAACCGCGCATGACACCCCTTGAAATGATTGTGTGGGCAGCTGATTTTGTTGATCCGACACGTGATTATGAAGATATTGATTATTATCGCGACCTTGTATATAACGATTTAAAAGCTGCAAATTTCAAACTGCTTGCTTATACGTTGCATGATCTTGCATCACGCGGTAAATACATCCATAAAGATACTTTTAACGCGTATAATTATTATGCCATTATTAATGAGGAAAATAAAAAATAAACTATTTCCAAAAGGAAGTATATATGAATTATGAAATGATGAAAACGGCTGTTAAAGCACTTGATGAAAAAAAAGCCGTAAATCTTAAGGTGTTCGAAATAGGACATTTGTCAACACTTGCCGATTATCTTGTTATTTGTAACGGCACGTCTTCAACACAAATAAAAGCATTGGCTGATGAATGTGAATTTAAGCTTGACCAAGCAGGTTATCAGATTGATCACAGAGAAGGCATGGAAGCCGGAAGCTGGATTTTACTTGATTATATAGATATAATAGTGCATATTTATAATACCGATTCACGTAAATATTATGACCTTGAAAGATTCTGGAAGGACGGCATCGAGCTTAATATAGATGACATTCTGAAAGAATCGGATAAGTAAGGAGTTCTTATATGAATTACGATTTTAAGAAAATTGAAAAAAAGTGGCAGGATATCTGGGATGAAAAACAGGCTTTCCGTGCCTCAGATGATTTTTCAAAACCTAAATTTTACGGTTTGGTCGAATTTCCGTATCCGTCCGGTCAGGGACTTCATGTCGGACATCCACGTCCGTATACTGCTCTTGATATAATTTCACGTAAAAAAAGGATGCAGGGATTCAACGTTCTTTTCCCGATGGGGTGGGATGCATTCGGTTTGCCGACAGAAAATTATGCCATAAAGAATAATATTCCGCCGGCGGATGTTACCGCAGCTAACGTTGCACGCTTTAAAAAACAGATAAAATCTCTCGGCCTTGCTTTTGACTGGTCACGCGAGATTAATACTACCGATCCGAATTATTATAAGTGGACACAGTGGATATTCCTCAAGCTGCTCGAAAACGGGCTCGCATATAAAAAGAAAATGGCTGTTAACTGGTGCACTTCCTGTAAGTGTGTTCTTGCCAATGAAGAGGTCGTAGGCGGTGTGTGTGAAAGATGCGGAAGCGCTGTCGTCCGCAAAGAAAAAACGCAGTGGGTCTTAAAGATTACCGAATATGCCGACAGACTTATTTCGGATCTCGATAACGTTGATTACATACCTCGTGTGAAAACACAGCAAAAAAACTGGATAGGCAAGAGTCAGGGCGCCGAAGTAAAATTCCAAACGACCGACGGCGGAAATCTTGTCGTTTATACAACACGTCCGGATACTCTTTTCGGAGCCACCTATATGGTTATTTCTCCCGAGCATCCGATGATAGATGAAAAAAAGGATATAATTAAGAATTATGATGAACTGATCGCATACAGAGAAGCGGCAGCTCGTAAAAGTGATTTTGAACGAACCGAGCTCGCAAAAGAAAAAACAGGAGTTAAAATTGACGGCATTATGGCGATCAATCCCGTAAACGGAAAAGAAATACCTGTTTTTGCTTCGGACTATGTTCTTATGAGTTACGGAACCGGTGCTATAATGGCTGTTCCCGCTCATGACGAACGTGACTATGATTTCGCTAAAGCATTCGGACTTCAGATGATTGAAGTCGTTGCCGGCGGCAATATCGAAGAAGCTGCATTTACGGATATTGAAACCGGAACAATGGTTAATTCGGGGTTCTTAAACGGTTTATCGGTTTCCGAGGCAAAAGCTAAAATTATAGAATTTCTCGAAGAAAAGGGAATAGGAAAAGGAAAAATCAATTTTAAACTCCGTGACTGGATTTTCTCACGTCAGAGATATTGGGGCGAACCGATTCCCGTAGTCATTTGTCCTGAATGCGGTATTGTTCCTCTTCCCGAAAGTGAACTTCCTCTTCTTCTTCCTTCTGTCGCAAGCTATAAGCCGACCGATGACGGACAGTCACCGCTTGCATTAATGGATGATTGGGTCAATGTTAAATGCCCGAAATGCGGGCATGACGCAAAACGCGAAACCGATACAATGCCTCAGTGGGCAGGTTCATCATGGTATTTCCTGAGATATACCGATCCGAATAATTCCAATGCGCTTGCTTCTGATGAAGCTCTTAAGTATTGGTTGCCTGTAGACTGGTATAACGGAGGTATGGAACACACAACGCTTCATCTTCTTTATTCCAGATTCTGGCATAAATTCCTTTATGATATCGGCGTTGTTCCCACCTCGGAGCCATATGCCAAGAGAACTTCACATGGTATGATTCTCGGTGAAAACGGCGAAAAGATGTCTAAATCTCGTGGTAATGTCGTAAATCCGGATGATGTTATAGATGAGTTCGGTGCCGATACGATGCGTCTTTATGAAATGTTTATCGGCGATTTCGAAAAATCTGCTCCGTGGAATCCTCAAAGCATAAAAGGATGTAAGCGATTCTTGGACAGAACGTTCGGATTACTTGATATCGTAAATAGAGCAAATTCCGATAAACTTGATACTTCATTCCATAAAACCGTTAAAAAAGTGACCGAAGATATCGATGAAATGAAGTTTAATACAGCAATAGCTGCTATGATGGCTTTGCTCAATGAAATTTACGAGATAGGGTCAATTTCCGATTCGCAGGTTAAAACGTTCATTTCTCTGCTTAATCCGTTTGCTCCTCATCTTACGGAAGAAATGTGGGAAATACTCGGCGGAAAAGGATTGCTTTGCCATGCGGCTTGGCCGTCATACGATGAGAGCAAAACCGTTGATTCCGTAATTGAGATTCCCGTTTCGATCAACGGCAAAGTAAAGTCTGTTATTACGGTTTCCGTCGATGCAGGAAAAGACGATATTATTGCAGCGGCAAAGAATGATGAAAAAATAATTCCGTTACTTGACGGCAAAACAATTGTTAAAGAAATCTTTATACCCGGCAGAATGGTTAATATAGTAATTAAATAAAGGAGATAATTATGGATAAACTCAGAATTGGTATAATAGGCACAGGTGGTATAGCTCACAAACATGTTAAAGCATATCTTATGTTCGATGATGTCGAAATAGTTGCAGGAGCAGATATTGTTCCGGGAAAAGCAAGAGCATTTCTTGATGAATTCGGATTGAAAAATGCAGTTGCTTATGAGAGCGCGGAAGCTCTTTGCGCACGTGATGACATTGATGCAGTATCGGTATGCTCTTATAATACGGAGCATGCAAATTGTGTTATTCCCGCATTGATGAGCGGAAAGCATGTTCTTCTCGAAAAACCCATGTCTGTAAATCTTGAAGACAGCCTTCGTATGATGGAAGCCGAAAAAGCATCCGGCAAAATCGTTTCTGTTGGATTTCAGCCTCGTTTCGGTGTAAATTTCCAGAAAATCAAACAGATTATTTCCTCCGGAACACTTGGTAAAGTATACTATGTTCAGACCGGCGGCGGAAGAAGCAGAGGTATCCCGGGTAATACATTTATCGACAAGGATAAGGCAGGCGTAGGCGCTCTCGCCGATATCGGATGTTATGCTCTTGATCTTGCGCTTAATTCAATCGGATATCCAAAACCTTTAACGGTTTCCGCGGTTGCATACGACTATTTCGGTAAGAATCCGAAGTATTACGGTGAGGCAGACAGATTTTCCGTTGATGATTTTTCCGGAGCCTTTATTCGTCTTGAAGGCGGAATAACGCTTGATTTCAGAATGAGTTGGGCTATGCATATGGATACAACGGGTGATTTTCTGTTCCTTGGCACGGATGCCGGACTTAAAGTAAGTCAGCCCGATTACGGAACATGGAGTGGCGCATGGGACGGCGGAGTAGGGAAGATTACCCTTTTCCACGACTTTATGGGTGAACCGACTTCTACACCGATTCCTGTTATTGATGACGAAAAGAGCGATCTTTTCAGAATGAAGATTCGTTCTTTCTGCGATGCGGTTAAAAACGGAGGACCAGCACCGATTCCCACAAGCGAGATTATTTATAATCAGGCTATTATCGACGGTATCGTTCGTTCCTCAGCCTGCGGTCATGAAGTAGAAATTAATCTTCCTTCAAATCTTTGATTAGTCTATATCTTCGATACTATTGAAAAAGCACTTCTTCAGGTGGTTGCAACTTAGGGATTTTTAATCCTTGAAAAAGATTCGGCATAGTTTGGTATTTTACCGTGCTATGCCGATTTTTTTTTGGGATTTCATCGGGGCAGTCGACATCCCCGAAGAAGTTAGAAAAACGGAATAGCCTTCATTGCGTAAGATATGCCGATTTCTTTTCGGATTATAAATCACTAATTAAGTACGCCTTTTGCAATGTTCTTTTTTTTATGGTCCCGAGATGAATAACGGACTTGAGCGGAAACCGGTATAAAAAAGATGTACTTCATTGTCCAACAATGAAGTACATCAAGTGGCAGGAGTAGCTGGACTCGAACCAGCGGATGCAAGAGTCAAAGTCTTGTGCCTTACCGACTTGGCGATACCCCTAAACACAACACATTATATCATAAATGAGATAATGTGTCAATGAATAAAATGTTAATTATTGACCGTAATCTTTCCGTCTGCTCTTTTTTCAACAAGCGAAATATCATCGAAATTATCGAAGTCATTATTATTAATATGAGCGCATTCATGGTCATAAACACGTTGTTGCTGATCACTTGAAAGATTTGCATTGATATAGATGTTATAATCACCGTTTTCATCAACAGCAGTTATTCCTCTGACTGTATTCGGTAATTTGATTATTCTTACAAAAATATCGTTCATTTTATTTTCCGGACTGTTTTTTTAATGCCTCTATAATTGCAACGGCTCTTTGAATATCAGCTTTTGTTGCATTTTTTGAAACGGAAAAAAGCATTTTCATTTCGGGCCGTGTTCTTAAGAGATCTCTCATTGCAAGTATATCGTCGTTTGTCGTTTGAACTGTTCCGGTCATAAGATAATCAAATGAAACGTCAAAAAAATCCGAAATATTGTTGAGCATATTGTAATCGGGCTGTCTTGCGCCGGATTCCCACATCGCTACGGTAGAAAGACCGACTCCGAGTTTTGTCGCAAGTTGTTTTTGCGTAAGACCTGATTGTCGTCTTAAATTTTTAAGATTATCGGCAAAAGTAATTGCATGCATAATGTATAACCACCTTAGAAGAATTATTGTGTGTAAAGATATTATACATCACGCAGCGTGAACTATCAATAGTTTTTTATCTTTTTCAAGTTTTGTTCACAATTTGTGTATCTATTTCAGTGAATTAATCAACTCATCAATAATGTCTGTCATTTCTTTGCAGGTTTTTGCCGTAAAGATTCTGTTTTTATATATTGCCGAACCGTAAATTCCTTTACAATACCATGCAAGATGTTTTCGTAATTCTGGAATTGCGATTCTTTCACCTTTAAGTTCTGTTGAGAGAAGAATATGCCTTTTTGCGGTTGTCAGTCTTTCCTTATCCGACACGTCTTCTGTGTTATTTTTTATTTTCTCAAATATAAACGGATTTCCCTGTGCTCCGCGTCCGATCATTAATCCGTCGCAATTTGTGATTCTGTACATGTCCGATGCTTCATCTTTCGATGTTATATCACCGTTTCCGATGACCGGTATCTGTATGGCTGATTTCACTTTTCGTATTGATTCTCTGTCGGAACGTCCGCTGTAGAGTTGTGAAGCTGTTCTTCCGTGAACTGTTATAAAATCTGCGCCGGAAGCCTCAAGTATTCTTGCAAATTCGGATGCATTATCATCTTCGGCATGTCTGCCTATTCTGATTGTGATTGAAAGGGGAAATAATATTGCTTTTTTAACGGTTTCACCAAACTCACCGGAAAGCCGTGGATTGTCAAGCAATGCACTCCCTTCATGATTGTTGACTATTTTAGGCATAGGACAACCCATATTAATATCTATAAAATCCGGATGGTATTCATTTTCGATAAATCCGGCAGCAAAAGCCATTATTTCAGGATCGGATCCGAATATTTGAATACCGAAAGGCCGTTCCTCATCTGAGAAACGGCATAACATTGCTGTTTTTTTGTCTTTATAGTATATTCCTTTTGCGCTGATCATTTCGCTGACCATCACGTCTGCACCGTGTGCTTTGCATATGATGCGGAATGCCTGATCCGTAACGCCGGCCATCGGTGCGAGAAACAAAGGCTTTTTACTGAAATCAAATAGAATTTTAAACACGTCCTCTCTGCTATTTTGCGTTTCTGCATTCAAGCAGATGCGACAGCGCTGTTGTTACATGCTCTCTTGCAACTCTGTCTGCCTTGTCACCGTCTTTTTCTGCGATTGCTTTTACGATGTTCTGATGTTCTATTGCGGAAACAGATGCTCTGTCTCCGGTCGTCATCGATATTTCACGTGGCTTTTGCAGATAGTTGTGGAGAAGAGATAAAATTGACTGTAACGGTCTGCTTTTACATGCGGCGTAAAGCTGCTTGTGAAAAATTCTGTCAAGTTCCCAGACCTTTTCGCTTTCTCCTTTATTCGCATAAAAAATCGAAAGTTCAACGGTTTCAGTCATTGCGTCGATTTCTTTTTTTGATGCGTTTTCGCAGGCAAGCCTTGCCGCAAGCCCTTCAAGCCCCTCGCGTATTTTATAAATATCGATTATTTCCTTGTCTGAAAAACCCATAACGGTAACACCCTTATTCGGTATTGCTTTTACAAGTCCTTCATATTCAAGTTGCCGTAATGCTTCTCTGATCGGCGTTCTGCTTACACCTAAATCTTCGCTCAGTTTTTTTTCGGTCAGCTGTTCGCCTGATTTGTATGTTCCGTTTAAAATGTTTTTTTCTATTTCATTAAAAACGGTAAAATGAAGCGTTCCGGCTTGATTTTCTTCAAAAAGCATCTTATTTGTCTCCGTTATCGCAGAAAACGTATTCTTTTGCCCATTGATCGAGTTCTTCGTCGCTGATGATAGTTTGTCTGCCGTCTGCGAACTGTTCGTCAATAAGCTCTTTGATTATTAAAATACCGGGATGCTTTTTATCGATTTTATTTTTTCCTTCAAGATTATAATGATTGTTTATCCAGAATGCTATACCGGCAAGACCGGAAGCGTTGGTAACTGCAACATTCGCCGGTTTATTCAGGATTTTCTTTGTGTCAAATATATTATAAATCTCTTCGTCTTTAAGCATGCCGTCTGCATGAATACCTGCTCTTGTAACATTAAATGCGTCGCCGACAAAAGGTGTCATCGGGGGAATATTATATCCTATAACATTTTTGAAATAGTTGGCAAGTTCTGTTATAACGGTCGTATCCATGCCGTCTGTTGTTCCGCGAAGGGAAGCATATTCGATAACCATTGCTTCAAGCGGAACGTTTCCGGTTCTTTCACCTATACCGAAAAGTGAACAGTTTACACCGGAAGCGCCGAAAAGCCATGCTGTTGAGGCATTTGCAACGCCTTTATAAAAGTCGTTATGACCGTGCCATTCGATTTGCTCTGAAGGAACATCGGATATCTTTTGAATACCGTATATAATGCCCGGAACACTTCTCGGCGGCGAAACTTCAGAGAAGGGAACACCGTAACCCATTGTATCGCATGCACGTATTTTTATCTTTATTCCTGATTGTTTGGATATATTCATTAAAGCATCTATAAACGGAACTACAAATCCGTAAAAATCAGCTCTTGTAATGTCTTCAAGGTGGCATCTGGGTGTAACTCCGGCATCGATTGCCATTGATACAGCGCTCAGATAGTGGTTAAGTGCTTCAAGACGAGTCATTTTCAGCTTTTTGAATATATGATAATCTGAACAGGAAACGAGTATACCTGTTTCTTTTATTCCGAGATCTTTTACGAGTTGGAAATCTTCTTTATTGGCTCTTATCCATGTTGTGATTTCCGGAAATTCGTAGCCCATTTCCAAACATTTTGTAATGGCTTCTCTGTCTTTTTTACTGTATGCAAAAAATTCGGTTTGCTTGATTATCCCTTTCGGACCGCCGAGTCTGTGGAGCATTCTGTAAATGTCTGTCATCTGTTCAACGGTATAAGGCGTGACAGCCTGCTGTCCGTCTCTGAATGTAGTATCTGTGATCCAGATTTTTTCAGGCATATTCATCGGAACACGTCTGTGGTTAAAAGGGATTTTCGGAATTTCTTCATAGGGATATATATCTCTGTAAAGATTCGGCTTTGCAACGTCCTGCAGGGTATAACGGTAAGTTTCCTCTTCGAGAACGTTTGATTTTTTGTTTAACTCAAGCATTTTTGTTTGCCTCCGTATGCAGGGAATAATGTATACATAGTATTGATGTGTTTTAGTATAATTGTATACAATTTTTATAAAGTATAATCCTTGAACTGCTGAAAGTCAAGCAGTAAATAAAATAGTTTACATTTTTTTAATATTTCGACATCTTTTATCTTGCAAATAATATCATATATGATACAATATTAGTAAAAAGAAATGCGTGAAATGTCTTAAAAGGTTTTTCAGATTCAACCAACCTTTTTGATTCAATTTGTGTCTGCATTATATATACTATTGTATTTTTAATTTTAATATGTTATAATTAAATAAATAATATATTTGGAGGATTGTATGGATTACGGTATTCAGTTGTATTCTGTCGCTTATTATATGGGAAAGGATGTTAAGGGCACACTTCGCAAGCTATCCGAAATGGGATTTACCAAAGTTGAGCCTGCGGGTTTTTTCGGTGTAGCAGCAGAGGATTTCAAAGCATGGTGTGATGAATTCGGATTGACGGTTTGCGGTGCTCATTGCGGTTTCGGTGATCTCGAAGGTGATAACTTTTCAAAGATGGTAAAATACCTCAAAACTATTGGTTGTAAACGTTATATTATTCCTTGGGAAAATTCCGAAGATGCTGCCGCAATTGACAGCTTTATTGCAAATATCAAAAAATATCAACCCATGCTGGCTGCAGAAGGAATTGAATTGGCATTTCATAATCACAGCGGTGAATTCTGTGTCAATAAAGACGGTCAGATTCCCCACATTGAACTCCAGAAGCGTTCTGATATCAAATTCCAGATAGATATCTACTGGTCATATCGCGGCGGTGTTAAACCTCTGTATGTCCTTGAACAATTAAAAGACAGACTTGTTTCTATTCATCTTAAAGACGGTGACATGCAGAATGGTAAACCTCTCGGCATGGGAACTGCTCCTGTTGCCGAAGCACTTGCATGGGCAAGAAAGAATAATATGGATATAGTCGTTGAAAATGAATGTTCATCCGATGAAGTAAGCCTTGATGAAGCTAAAATCTGTATTGATTATCTTAAATCCTTAGAAAAATAATATGATAGTGAAAAACATGAAAAAAATACTTTCTTTTTTGATACTTCTTGCAATGGTTTTTTCTGTGGTTGCCTGCAGTGATAACCCTTCGGATCCGATTGACGATCCGGTAGAGGAATACGGAAAGATTTTTTACGTTTCTCCCGATGGTGATGATTCTGCATCGGGTGAACAGTCTTCGCCGTGGGCTACGTTTGCAGGTGCCGTTTCGAATGTCCGTGAATACAAAAAAACAAACGGATTACCCGATAAAGGTATTAAGGTTGAATTTGCGGCAGGCGTATATAAAATAACCGAACAAGTTACTTTTACACCGGATGACAGTGGTGAAGACGGGAAAAGGATTATATATGCGGCGGCAAAAGGTGCTGATGTATGTTTTGATGCCGGAGCTGAGCTTGATCCGTCGGATTTCAAGCCTGTAACCGATCAATCAATCCTTCAGCGTTTAACCGATGAAGCAAAGAAAAATGTTGTTTGTATCGATTTGGCTGCGGCTGGTTGTCGTAATCTTGATGATTCTTTTGAATACAGCGCCGGTTGGACAACTCCTGTTTCACGCCAGGAACTGTATATTGATTACGAAAGAGCTACTGTTGCCAGATGGCCCGATGAAGGATATTATTTATCCGAGGTGGTCGATGAAACAAAAGATGCCGATTCAAATAAGTGGACTGCTTTAAAATTACCCGAAGGCAAAGCAGCGGTATGGGCTGATTCAGATAACATAAGATGTTTTGGATACAGCGAATATGATTACAGCGGAATGTATTATTGGCATGCTTATGCGGATGTCGAAAAAGATGCTGTTTACGTAAGAACAAAGTTCAAAGACGAAAAACCTTTTTACGTTTTCAACATTCTTGAAGAACTTGACTCTCCGGGCGAGTATTATTGGGATACTGCGTCAAATATCTTATATTATTGGCCTGAAAAAGATATTTCTTCGGCTGTAATATCATTTTCACAAATGGAAACGCTTAATTCCGATAGCTCGGAATCGTGTATGATCTTTTTGAATAGCGATTATGTTTCTTTCTCCGGACTGACTTTTCAGCATTGCCGTAATCGTGTAATTGCCAATAAGAATGAAAGTACTCTTGCAAAGAACATAGTTATTAAAAACTGTAAATTCAGAGCAATCGGAGGCGGAAACGCTGTTTTCCTTTTCGGTGATAATACAACGGTCAGTGATAATGAATTTTATAATATCGGCGGCGGCGCTGTAATGCTTCGTCAGCATTATTCTTATTTTTCATCCGGTGAATCATCGAATTCCGTTGTTAAAAATAATATCATACACGATATTGCTCAGGTATATCCGTGTTATAATGCCGGAATTGACTGCACAAACGGACGTGGATTTACAATTTCGCATAATCTGATTTATGAGTCTCCTCACATTGCCATCCTTTTCGGCAGAGACAGCGTTGTGGAATATAATGATGTTCATGATGTCTGCACCGAAACAGGTGACGCAGGTGCAATTTATAACGGACGTATCTGGCAGTGTAACAGCACTGTAAGATATAACTATATTCATAATGTTATAGACAGGTTAAACGGAGGATCTCCAAACGGAATATATCTCGATGACCAGATTTCCGATGTTGAGGTATACGGTAATATTGTGGCGAATATAGGCGGCGTCGGTATTACGATGGGTGGTTCATCTCATATTTCCGTTCACGATAACGTTCTTGTTTCTATAGGAAAAGAACCGATATTCAACAACGACAACGGAACAAACTGGGATACCGAAAAACCGACTTATCCTGCCGGTGTGTTATGGACCGAATTGAAAAAATGTTCTTATATGTCTGACCTTTGGAAATTCGGCGGGTCAACTGCATTGATAAGGATTGAAAAAGCTGAAGTCTTCGGAACGGGTTTAAACCCCGATTCTCCCGGAAGCCAGTCATATAACTATTTCGCAGATAATATCGCCTATGATACCAATCCGAACGGAATAACATGGGTCGATACTCAAAAGTATTATGATTCAAACGGCTTTATGGTTCAGGCAAGTAATGAATCCGGTGATTATTGTGTAATAGGAAATAATATCCTTTATGATTCTCCTGATATCTTCATCGATTTTGCAAACGGAGATTACAGACTCAAAGACGATTCACGTGTATATCGTGAAATCGTAGGATTCGACAAGTGGGATTATTCCCAAATCGGTATTCAAAAATAAAAAAGTTTATAAAAATATCCTCGGAAAATTCCGAGGATATTTTTCAGCGTTAAAATCAAATTAAGCAAATACTTTTGTTATTCTGCTTTATCTTCTGTATCGGTAATGGTGCTTTCTGTTGTCGGTTCTTTTTCAGACATGTCAACTTGCTGATCGTCAGTGACTTCTTCGTTTTTGTCAATTTCATCAGGCAGTTTTCCTGTGTCTATAATGCTTCTGAATTCTTCTCCAGACAGTTTTTCCCGTTTGATAAGATAATCAGCTACAAGATCAAGTTTATCCATATTCTGTGAAAGAATTTCTTTTGCTTTGCTGTAAGCATTATCAATAATGGTTTTGATTTCATTATCAATTTCGGTTGCGGTTTGTTCGGAATATGATTTTGTTGTTCCGAAATCTCTGCCGATAAACACTTCATCCCGTGAGTTTCCGAACGCCATAGGACCGAGATTGTCACTCATTCCGTAACGTGTAACCATTTTGTTTGCTATCTGCGTCGCGCGTTCAATATCATTTGATGCTCCGGTTGATATATCGTCAAGACATAATGCTTCCGATGCTCTTCCTCCCATAAGAGTTATGATTTCTTCAATCATTTCATTCTTTGACATATAACTCTTATCTTCTTTAGGTAATGAGAATGTATATCCTCCGGCCATTCCTCTCGGAATAATTGAAATTTGATGGACAGGATCCTGAGTTTCAAGATTATCTGTAACTATTGCGTGACCGGCTTCATGATATGCTGTAAGTTTCTTCTCTTTGTCCGATATCTTTTTTGTTCTCTTTTCAACGCCCACAACGACTTTCATCATAGCGTCTTCAATATCGTTCATCGTGATCTTCTTATGGTTTCTTCTTGCTGTAAGAAGTGCTGCTTCGTTTAAAATATTTTCAAGCTCGGCAGGGGAGAAACCGGATGTTGTTTGAGCTATAACGTCGAGATTTACGTCGCTGCCAAGTGGCTTTGATTGTGTATGAACTTCGAGTATTGCGCGTCTTGCGGCAACATCGGGCAAATTGATGACTATTTGTCTGTCAAAACGTCCGGGACGCAATAAAGCGCTGTCAAGGACATCGGGTCTGTTTGTCGCTGCCATTACGATTACATCTTCGTGTTCTTCAAATCCGTCCATTTCCACGAGAAGTTGGTTCAGCGTCTGTTCTCTTTCGTCATTACCACCGCCGAGACCTGCACCTCTTTGTCTTCCGACAGCGTCAATTTCATCAATAAATACGATACATGGTGCGTTTTTCTTTGCCTGTTCGAATACGTCACGGACTCTTGATGCGCCGACACCGACATATAATTCAACGAAATCGGAACCCGAAATTGTAAAGAAAGGAACACCTGCTTCACCGGCAGCGGCTTTCGCAAGATAAGTTTTACCTGTTCCCGGTTGCCCTACAAGTAAAAGACCCCTCGGTATTCTTGCACCCAGATCTGTATATTTCTTTGGGTTTTTTAAGAAATCGACTATTTCGGTCAATTCTTCTTTTTCTTCGTCGGCTCCGGCAACATCTTTAAAAGTAACTTTACTTTTTTTGCTGTCCTGCATTTTTAAGCGGGCTTTACCGAACGACATTGCGGATTTTCCGCCGCCGCTCATTGCGGTCATCATATACAGCCAAAACAGAATAATTGCAATTCCGAAAATCACATATGGAAGAATTGACAGCCAGAACGGAGTCGGTTTCGGCGGCGTCAGGTCGTATTTTTCCATTATGCCTTTTTCCATTGCGCTGTTGACGTATTCTTCTACATCATTCATGAACCATGAAGGACTGTATAACTCGAATTCATATTTATTTTCGATTGTCTGATCGTTCTCTTTTTTCTCTGTTACGGTAAATTTCAGAACGTCATCGTTTATTTCAAAATATGAAACCTGTTCGTTTTTAAAATAATCTACAACTTCGGAGTATGTCATTCTTTTTTCTTTTGAACCATCAAAAAAGATGACAACAACAAGCAGTATGATCAAAATAACGGTAATATAAAAACCGATTCTTTTTGGATTGATTTTCAAGATTAGTCTCCTTTTTTCTCTTCTTCTTTATAAATACCTATATAAGGTAAATTTCTGTATTTTTGATCAAGATCCAATCCGTATCCGACAATAAATTCATCGGGGATTTCAAATCCGCGATAATCTAATTCAACGTCTGCTACTCTTCTGTCGGGTTTATCGAGTAATGCGCAGACTTTAAGGGATTTCGGATTTCTTGTTTTAAGCATTTCAATTACTTTTGAAAGGGTATTTCCGCTGTCAAGAATATCTTCAACGATCAACAAATCATATTCATAAGCATTGGAGTCGAGATCTTTTATTATTTTTACATTTCCGGATGACTTTGTTCCTTTTCCGTAGCTTGAAACGATCATAAAGTCAATAACAAGATCGCAGTCAATTTCTCTCATTAAATCTGTCAAAAATACAACAGATCCTTTTAAAATTGAAATAAGAAACAGTTTCTTACCCTTATAGTCTTTTGTGATCTGTTCTCCGAGTTCTTTTACTCTTTTATGTAATTGCTCCTCGGAAATATAGACGTCAACATTGTCGTAGTTGTGCATTTTGGTTTGTCTCCTTTAATAATGTATATTCGATTTGAAAGTAATCTTCACCTGATTGCGGGAGAAAATCCCTGTCTGTTCCGATTTCATATGCCCAGATAATAACATCATTTATTGTAATTAACGGTAATGTTTGCCGAAGTTCTGCCGGAATTTTTTTGTCTGTATAAAGCTTTTTTAATGATTTTCCGGATCCTTGCGGGGTGTGCATATAATCACCGGTTTTTTTTGATCTTACAAATGCAATATCCGTATTAAACGGTTTTACGCAATTATATTCTCCGTTATAACCTTTTTTATGCGTTATGGTTATATATCCGTATGGCAAAATCGTTTTGTCCGGCTGTAATTTGATATTATCAAATCCGTTGCATGTCAACTGCGGTTTGTCTGTTAAATGGGTATAGGTCAATCTGAATTTTTTTTCGTATAATTCGCATTCGTCAGATGTTTTTCCGTCTTTTATGAGATTTAACAAAACTTCCGTATCGACATGATTGGGATTCTTCTGCGTTTTTTCTTTTATGTATAATCTCAACACCCGTGAAAGGATTGAGGGATGCAAATCACGAATAATGTTCAATGATAAATCGCCGTTATCGTATGCATTGTTGAATGCTTTTATTGCCTCTTCTTTTAAATAATCACAATCTGTTTCGATAAATGCGGAAGTATTGAAAACAGCAGAGACAAATATCGGATTGATTTCTTTAAATAAAGGAATTATATTGTGTCTGAAATGATTCCGTCTGAAACCGGTGTCGTTGTTTGATTTGTCAAGCCAGTAGGGAATACTGTTTATCTTACAATAATCAAGTAATTCCTGTTTAGTATATCTAAGCAGCGGTCTCACGGTATTATTATCGTTACGAATCTCTCTGATCCCGCATAGTCCGTCAATTCCGCAACCCCTGGTAAGGTTCATCAAAAAACTCTCTGCATTATCATCGGCATTGTGTGCCGTAACAATATGTGAGTATCCGTATTTCAGTTTTATATTTTCCAGAAAAGCATATCTTCTGTTTCTTGCGTGTTCCTCGATTGATGTCGCCTGTGGTAATGAATCGGCTATGTTTTCCTTTGCTGTTTCAAATCGTATTGCAAAGTCAAAACAATATTTTCGGACGCCTTCAACTTCATCATCGGCTTCGTCTCTTAACCCATGGTTAAAAGTGGCGCAAACAAACGGAATATGCGAAATATGTTTTCTGAAAAGGTCAAGCATCGCCATGGAGTCCGGTCCGCCTGAAACGGCAAGGACGGCTCCGGAACAATTTTCAAATAATTTTTCGTTAAGTTTGATTTCGCTATTCATTTTATTCGGGAATTGGTTCGTTGGATTTTGAACGGAAAACCGTATGAGCGCCGTCCCATAATAACTGGAACTTGGCCTGCTGCCCGTGTCTGTTTTTTGCGATATTTACTTCGCAGATATTTGCCAAAGCAGGGTTGTCTGTTGCTCCTTCTGGCTTTGTGAGGAAAATTACAACGTCGGCGTCTTGTTCGATAGATCCCGAATCACGTAAGTCTGCAAGCTTCGGTTCTTTATCGCCTTTATTCCTTTTTTCTATATCTCTTGAAAGTTGTGAAAGAAGAATTACCGGAACTTCAAATTCCTTTGCCATTAATTTGATTGATCTTGTAATTTCCGATAATTCCTGAACGCGGTTATCGGTGCTTTTTGTTCCGTTCATGAGCTGAAGGTAGTCAATAATAATCAATCCGAGATTGTTTACTTTGCGTAATTTTGCTTTCATGTCTGTTGTGTTGACATTCGGAGTATCGGCAAAGAATAATTTTACGTCTGATCTTGTTTTTGTATAGAAAGAATACATATCTTCCCATTGAACGTCTGAAATTGTTCCGTCGCGCAAATTTTCACTGTCGATTAAAAGAGATGATGATATAATTCTCTGAGCAAGCTCGCTGTTTGACATTTCAAGTGAAAATACAGCAACGGATTTATGAGGCGTATATCTTGAAGAGCTTGCTATATTATAGGCTATATTAAGTGCTAATGAGGTCTTTCCTACACCGGGACGGGCGGCGAGAATAACAAGATGTCCTTTTCCGAATCCTCCGAGTACTCTGTCCAGACTGTCTATTCCGCTTTTTACGTTCTCGTATTTTCCGGTTGTGTCGTTTTGCTTGTCTTTCAATTCAGACATTAAAATTCTGACAACATCACCGAGGGATTTCATATCACCGTTTGTTTTGCCGTTTCTGATATCATAAAAAGATTTTTCGGCAAGATCAACTACTTCGGTTGATTCACGGTTTTCAAAGCACATTTCGGAAACGTTTCTGCATGTTTCGATTATTTGTCTTAAACGGTATTTTTCTATAATAATATCTAAATAATATTCTGTCTTTTCAATACCGGTTATTTTTTGAGCAAGGTTAAATATATATTCTCTGTCGCCGTCTTCATAAAAATTTTTTGATTTCATTTGTTCCATAAGCGGAACAAGCTCAATCGGCTCTCTGAGATTATATAATTCCTGAAGGCATTCAAATATCTGCGCGTGCTTTTCTTGATAAAAGAATTTCGGCTCAAGGGCTGTGCAGATTGTTTCCAGAAGCGACGGATTGGCAAGTGCTAATCCTATGATAATTTGCTCTGATTCAATAGAACGCGGTGTGCTTTTATCAAAATTTTCGTTGTCATATGTCTGAGAAGACATCCTATTTCCCTCCGCTTTATTGTTCGGAAATGATTACTGAAATATTTGCTGCGATTTCCGGGAATAGTTTGATAACTACAGGATAGGTTCCGTAATTTTTTATGTTATCTTGAATTGCTATTTTTTTCTTGTCGATTTCATAACCGTATTTTTCTTTAAATGCCGCGGATATTTCTTTCCCTGTTACTGCGCCGAAAAGTTTGCCGTTTGCACCGGATTTAATGTGTAATTCAACTGCTTTTCCTTCGATCT
>JAZQQT010000090.1:0-7343 GCA_045629205.1 Eubacteriales bacterium | reverse complement strand
GTGCGGCACAGTGATGCAGCTCACGATGTTCGCAGTGATGTTTTGCGGTTTCACCGCAAAGTGATGTGATGTGTTCCGCCGAAGTAACTATCACGCGCGAAGCGCACATCACGTCCGAAGGACACATCACGCCATCACGTTCCGCTTGCGGAACACATCGTTCAATAAAAAAGTCTTTTGTCATAAGACAAAATACTTTTTTATTGATGGAGACGAGGGGGCTCGAACCCATGACCTCACGGATGTGAACCGTGCGCTCTGACCAACTGAGCTATGCCTCCGTATTTATTTGCTCTTTATTCTATCATATTCGTTGTCCGTTGTCAATAATACGAAATAAAAAACCGTGGTTAATGCTTGAGCGTTACACCACGGTTGATTTGTTATTCTGCAAGCTTTCTGTGCTGGCATGGAGTGACATATTGCGAAAGGACTCTGAACTCGTATCCGTTCGATTTAAAAGCGCTTACAAGCTGCGGCAGAGCGGCGAGTGTAATTGCTTTTTCGTGGCAAAGAAGAAAAACGGTTTTGTATTTAAAAGCGTCTTTTGTGATTGCTTTTACATATTCGTTCACGAGTTCGTCTTTTCTTGCCTGACTGCTCGTGCTTGAAAATTCGTTCCATTTTGATGTTGCATCGTCACTGTCTATGTTCCAGTCAAAATAAACGTATCCCATTTCTTTAAGCGCTCGCATCGAGTCCTGCATGATTTCTGTATTGTATTTTTTATGCACGGTATTGCTCGATCCGCCGGGATATCGGAATATTGTTGTCTTGTAACCTGTTGCTTCGTAAAGATTGTCGGCGAGAAGATTCACTTCGTTTTTAAAAGAATCAACGTTTTTGTAAACGATTGAATAGTCGTGATGCGCCGAATGGTTTCCTATTGCGTGTCCGCCGTCAAGAATTTTCTGATAATAATTCTTCGTTACGTTTCCGTTTTCATCTTTTTCGTAATAATCGGTATTCCAGTTGACGAAAAATGTTGCCTTTACGTTTAGATCGGAAAGCTTTTTAAGAAAAGCGTCCGTTCTTCCCGATGGTGCGTCATCGATCGTCAAATAAATGATTTTGCCGGAATCTGACGTTCCGGCTTTTGTTTGTAATTCTTTTTTCAGAGATTCGTTTTCTTCTTTGAGTCCGTTGTTTTCGTTTGTGATATCCTCTATTTGTTTGCCGTATTCTTCAATGGTGGCATTCATATCGGATATCTGCTCTTTCAGAGCATTGATTTCGTCGGCGTATTTCTGTTTGAATATGTCAATTTCGGCTGATTTTGCATTATACGCATCTTTGAATTCCGTTGCGGATTTATTTGACTGTCGATTTTCAATAAACAGCCATATTCCCGCGCCGATTGCCAATATCAGCAAAACCGACAATATTGCGGTTAATATCTTGAATTTCTTAAGACGTCCTTTTTTTCTTTCTGCCATTTTATCTGCCTTCTTTATTTTTTAATAAGCTCTGCCCCAGCAAACCATCATTGATGCCGGTTTTCCGCAGTAAGGGCATGTATCTCCGAGATGTTTCTGCTCAAACGGAATGCAGCGTGAACCGACGCCGTATTTTTCTTTGATGGCTTTTTCACATTCCGGACTGCCGCACCACATCATTCTTATAAGACCTGCTTTTGTTTCTGCTGTTTCTTTAAGTTCATCAATGTTTTTAACGTCAAAGATTTTGGACTGCATTGACTCTTTTGCTTTATTATACATAAGTGTCTGGATTTCTTCGAGCATAGCGGGCACTGTTTCTTCGATGTTGTCGAGAGAAACCGATACTTTTTCGCCGTTCGGACGTTTTACGGTCATACAGCAGTTGTTCTGAATATCTCTGGGTCCGATTTCGATTCTGAGCGGCACACCTTTCATTTCGTATTCCGCGAATTTCCATCCGGGAGTCTGATCCGAAACATCAAGTCTAATGCGAACTCCTGCTTTTTTGAGTCTGTCTGCGATTTCGGTCGCTTTTTCCGTAACGCCTTCCTTGTGCATCATAACGGGAACTATGACCGCTTGGATCGGCGCGATTCTCGGGGGAAGAGATAAGCCGTTCTGGTCGCCGTGAACCATTATGATTCCGCCGATAAGTCTTGTCGAAACACCCCATGAGGTTTCATAGACGCTGTGAAGCTTGCCGTCTCTTCCTGAGAACTGGATTCCGAACGCATTTGCAAATCCGTCGCCGAAATAATGTGACGTTCCTGCCTGCAGCGCAGCTCCGTCGTGCATGATTGCTTCAATGCAGTATGTCGCTTCGGCGCCGGCAAATTTATCGCTTTCGGTTTTCTTTCCTCTTACAACGGGCATCGCAAGATTTTTTTCGCAGAAATCGGCATAGATATTAAGCATTCTTTCGGTTTCTTCTATCGCTTCTTCCGGTGTTTCGTGAACGGTATGACCTTCCTGCCAGAGAAATTCTCTTGAACGGAGGAAGGGACGCGTCGTTTTTTCCCAACGAACGACAGAACACCATTGGTTATATAATTTCGGAAGATCTCTGTATGACTGAACAACGTGAGCGTAGTGTTCGCAGAACAGAGTTTCCGACGTGGGACGGACACAAAGCTTTTCGGGGAGTTCTTCAAGTCCTCCGTGTGTGACCCATGCAACTTCCGGTGCAAAACCTTCTATATGATCTTTTTCTTTTTGTAATAATGATTCCGGAATGAACATCGGCATATACACGTTTTCATGTCCTGTTGCCTTAAAATCCGCGTCGAGCAGTTTTTGTATGTTTTCCCAGATTGCATAGCCGTAAGGCCTTAATATGATACATCCTTTTACGGACGAATAATCAACAAGCTCTGCTTTAAGAACGATATCGGTATACCATTTCGCAAAGTCTTCATCCATTGAGGTTATTTCTTTAACGTTTTTTTCTGCCATAGTAATAACTCCTGTAAAGTTGTGTGCACATTTTACCACAAAAATAAACCAAAGTCAACGATTATCAGACCTTCGGACTGTGGCTTTTTTGTGGTAACGCCGATATTCCTTTATATGCTCTGTTTTCGATCTATGCTTTGATGTATGATGTTTTCGGCGTAAAAAGATTTTGTCTTTATTGATTTCCTGTTTTTAATATGCTATAATATAATTGAATGATTGTATTCGGAGCGTATTATGGAAACCAGTGTTACTTTGCAGTCGCTTATAAATGATTTCGGACTTTCGGTTTTTTATATGCCGGTTTGCTGCGGCGAATCAGGTGAAAAAGTCGCAATCAGGACTTCGGAAATCAACCGTCCCGCATTGCCGCTTATCGGTTATCTCAATCATTTTCAGGCAGGAAGAATTCAGATAATCGGTATAACCGAAATGTCATACATCAATGAAATGGATGAAGATGATGTCTATACGAAATTCAAGGAATTGTTTACCAAGGATATCCCTGCGTTGATTTTCTCAACATCGCTTCAACCGTCTGCCGTAATATTAAAAGCGGCAGCGGAGGATAATATTCCGGTTTTGGGAACGGCTGAACCGACTTCGCAGTTTATGGCTTCTCTGATTGCTTCTCTTAATGTAAGTCTCGCGCCTATGATAGTGCAGCACGGTGTTCTGATTGAGGTTTACGGCGAGGGTATTCTTATACTCGGCGACAGCGGCGTAGGTAAAAGCGAAACGGCAATGGAACTTGTAAAAAGAGGTCACAGGCTTGTGGCGGACGATGCCGTAGAAATCAGAAGAGTTTCAAGTAAGACACTTGTAGGATCTTCGCCGCCGCTTATCAGACATCTTATCGAGTTGCGCGGTATCGGGCTTGTAGATGTTCGCCGCATTTTCGGTGTCGGCGCCGTCAAAGAAACAGAATCCATCGATTTGATAGTAAAACTTGAGCCATGGAACGATAACACTACTTATGACAGACTTGGTATCGAAACTGAATACCATGAAATACTCGATCTTAAAAAACCATGTGTTACCATTCCTATTAAACCCGGAAGAAATCTCGCCATTATAATCGAGGTTGCGGCAATCAATAACCGTCAGCGTCGTCTCGGTTACAATGCCGCTGCTGATTTGAACAAGCGAATGATGGATGGCAATTTTGCGCCGCCTTCGGATGATGAAGGACAGTAATATGCTTGAAGATTTAAAAAAAATACTTATCTCCGAAAATATACGGTTTGAAGAAAATGTATCCCTTAAACGATACACTTCTTTCCGGACCGGTGGGAATTGCAAAATAATGGTATTTCCGGATACCGCGGAAAAGGTATCGGTTCTTCTCGCAAACCGCGGCAGCCTGGTATATCGACTGATAGGCAACGGGACCAATATCCTTGCGCCTGACGATCCGGGCGATGATGTTTATATTTCGTCTGCCGGATTGAGCGGGATTTCGGTTGACCGTGAAAATTCAACGGTGTATGCATACAGCGGAGCGTCGCTCTCGCGTGTTTCGTATCTCGCCTATAAAAACTCTCTGACAGGACTCGAGTTTGCTCACGGTATTCCCGGTTCGGTAGGCGGTGGATGTGTTATGAATGCGGGCGCGTATAACGAACAGCTTTCCGATGTGATTACCGCAACCGATTACGTTTCTTCAGACGGACAAATCAAACAGGTCGTCGGTGAGGAACATATGTTCGGATACAGAAAAAGCTTTTTTGCGGCCGACGATTTTGTTATAGGCACAGCGATTGCGCTTCGTCAGGGCGACAAACGTCTTATAAAAGAAAAAATGAATGACCTTGATACCCGTCGCCGTAATTCTCAACCTCTTGAAATGCCGAGCGCTGGCAGCACTTTCAAGCGTCCGGAAGGATACTTTGCAGGTAAACTCATAGAGGATGCAGGACTGAAGGGATACGCCTTGGGAGG
This sequence comes from Eubacteriales bacterium, assembly GCA_045629205.1. GTDB lineage: Bacteria > Bacillota > Clostridia > Oscillospirales > UBA644 > JAZQLP01. Next base: position 2,511 of record JAZQQT010000090.1, on the reverse strand, counting down.
AGCAAAAGTCAGCGAAAAGCACGCAGGCTTTATCGTTAATTTCAATAATGCTTCTTCGGCTGATATTATTGCTCTTATCGACTATGTGACCGAAACGGTAAATAATAAATTCGGCGTCATCCTTGAGCCGGAGGTCAGAATAATTCAGGCAGGAAAGTAATGTCTTATACAACAACTGTAAAAAACAATATAATCAATTCCGGTAAGACGCGAAAAAAATGCTGTAAACGTGCGGAACTTTACGGTTGTTTTTTCTCTTCCGACCATTTTTCTCCGGATGAAATGATAATTCATCAGACAAATGCGGACGTGGTTTCGTATTTTAAAGAAACTCTTAACGAAATAACCGGAAACGATTTTACCGAAATAAGAAACGGCAGGACTGCTTCGGTCGTGATTTCGCAGAAAGACGCGCGTAAGGTTCAGGCAAAGTTGAAGATTCAGCATTGCGATAATGTTCTCGATACCGATGCGCTGTCTTCCGATTGCTGCCGTCATGCTTTTATCAGGGGCGTTTTTCTTTCGTGCGGAAGAGTTTCCGATCCTCAAACGGGTTATTCGCTGGAATTTGTATTCGGAGATAATACTGCTGCAGAGAATTTCAAAAGAATGCTTGATTCCGAAAAACTTGATTTCAAAACGTATATTCGCAATAAAAAAACAGTGATTTATACAAAAAAAGCATCCGATGTAAGAAATTTCCTTTCGTATCTCGGTTCTTTTGAATCGGTGTTTGAATACGCAAACGCCGAAATGCTTAAAGATATGCAGAACCGCGTTAACAGAGCTATGAATTGCGACAGCGCCAATATGGATAAATCCATAGATGTTATGATGCGGCAGCGAGCTGCAATAATAAAATTAAAAAATGACGGATATAAGGGACTTTCCGAAGATCTTATTGAAATAGCGGAAGCAAGGCTTACAAACGAATCTTCGAGCCTTGAAGCTCTCGGTAAATCTTTTGATCCTCCCATTCCAAAAGCCACCATTTACCGTAAACTGAAAAAAATAGCAGAGATTGCGGAAAGCAATTATTTAAAAGATAAGGATAATTAACAATGAGTTTCGTTCACCTTCACGTTCATACAGAATTCAGTCTTCTTGACGGAGCATGCAATACAAAAAAGATGATGCCCGTTCTCAAAGAGATGGGACAGACTGCCGTCGCAATGACCGACCACGGTAATATGTACGGTGTTATGAAATTCTACGAAGAAGCAAAAAAAGCCGGGATAAAACCGATTATCGGTTGTGAAGTCTATACCGCGGCAAGAACCCGTTTCGATAAAGTCAAGGAATTCGACGGTGATTACGGACACCTCGTTTTGCTCTGTAAAAATAACGATGGCTATAAAAATCTTATCGAAATGGTTTCTTTTTCCAATCTTGAAGGCTTTTATTATAAACCCCGTGTCGATTTTGAATTGCTCGAAAAATATCATGAAAATCTTATTTGTCTTTCCGCCTGTCTTGCCGGAGACGTTCAGCAGCGGTTGCTTGCAGACGATTATGAAGGCGCAAAGGCATTAGCTCTTAAATATCTCAGGATTTTCGGAGAAGGCAACTATTATCTTGAATTGCAGGATCATCATCTTCAGGAAGACAAGATAGTTACCGAGGGCCTCATACGTCTGTCAAAAGAAACCGGTATACCACTTGTCGCCACAAACGATGCTCATTATATAAAGAAATCCGATGCCAAAATGCAAAAAGTCCTCGTATGCGTTCAGATTCAAAAAACGCTCGACGAAGAAAACGGAATGGGATTCGAAACCGATGAATTTTATCTTAAATCCGAAGAGGAAATGAGAGATCTGTTCGAATATGTTCCGGAGGCCATAGACAACACTCAAAAAATCGCGGATATGTGTGAAATATCGTTCCCGATAATAGACGGCACCGAAAAAATCAAGTATATTCTTCCCGACTTCAGATGGACAGACGGCTTGACACACGAGGAATATTTCCGGAAAAAAGCCTATGAAGGCTTCAATGAAAGATACAAACCCGAAGAACGGACGCAGGAACGTCTTGACCGTATAGAATATGAGCTTTCCATTATTTCCAAAATGGGCTTCGTCGACTACTATCTCATAGTTTGGGATTTTATCAAGTTCGCAAAAGATAACGGTATTCCGGTAGGGCCGGGAAGAGGCTCGGGAGCGGGAAGTATCGTTGCTTACTGTTTGAAAATCACAAATATAGAGCCTATTCGTTTTGCTTTGATTTTTGAAAGGTTTTTAAATCCCGAACGTATATCAATGCCCGACTTTGATATTGATATTTGCGCAGAACGTCGAGGCGAAGTCGTTGAATACGTAAAACGTAAATACGGTGAACAGAACGTCGCGCAGATTGTTACCTTCGGAACTATGAAGGCAAAACTTGCCATCCGTGATGTCAGCCGCGTTATGGGTATCCCTCTTTCTACTGCTGATAAAGTTGCCAAATTGATACCCGAAAAACTCAATATTCACGACAGTATCGAGAGTAATCCCGAATTAAAGG
>JAZQQT010000089.1:0-12826 GCA_045629205.1 Eubacteriales bacterium | reverse complement strand
ATGCCGGAATGGATAAAGGTGCTGTCACCGATAACGGCAACTGCTTTTTTCTTTTCTTCGCACGCTTTGTTGAAACCGTGTAAACCGGAAACAGAAAAGCCCATGCACACAGTCGTATCCATGGCATTCAGCGGAGCTGCCGAACCGAGTGCGTAACATCCGATATCTCCGTTTACAAAAACTTTCATCTTTGATAACACGTAGAAAATACCTCTGTGCGGACAGCCGGGACAGAGAACCGGAGGTCTTACGGGAACAGCTTCGGGATAAGTCGCAAATTCTGGTTTCTTACCTGCGAGCTTTTCCGTAATTATTTCGGTGGACAGTTCACCCTGCAATGAGAAAACTTCTTTACCGGTAACGTTCAGCGAAAGTGCTTTGCATGCGTTTTCGATAAACGGATCAAGTTCTTCGATAACATATACTTTTTTATGATTTTCACAGAATTTTTTAAGTAATTTTGAGGGGAGAGGATATACGATTCCGAGCTTCAGGTAATCTACGGTGTTTCCGAGAGCTTCTTTCGCATACTGATACGGTGTTCCCGAAGTAATAACACCGATGTCGGATCCGTTAAGCTCTTCCTTGTTGAATTCGCAGTCGTTTGCCCATTCGGCAATGGCCGACTGTCTTTCTTCGACTACATTATGTCTGACTTTGGCAAAGGCGGGAACCATAACGTATTTTTGCGGATTTTTTACGTATTCTTTATTTTTATGCTCGGTTCTGTCTGATATTTCGGTTATTGATTGCGAATGCGCAACTCTTGTCGTTAAACGAAGTAGAACCGGAGTGTCGAATTTTTCGGAGAAATCATATGCCGCTTTGGTAAACTGCAGACATTCGTTTGAGTCCGACGGTTCGAACATCGTCAGTTTTGCTGCTTCCGCATAATGTCTTGAATCCTGTTCATTTTGTGATGAATGCATGCTCGGGTCATCGGCAACGGCAATAACCAGACCGCCGTTTATTCCTGTGTAAGATGACGTAAACAACGGGTCAGCGGCAACATTCAATCCGACATGTTTCATTCCGGCAAAAGCTCTTGCTCCTGCAAAAGAAGCACCGAGAGCTGTTTCGGCGGCAACCTTTTCGTTAGGCGCCCATTCAGCATAAATTTCCGGATAAGCAGCTGCAAATTCGGTAATTTCGGTACTGGGTGTTCCCGGATATGAAGATACGATTTTTACGCCTGCTTCAAAAAGGCCTCTTGCAACGGCCTGATTTCCTAAAAGTAATTTTTTCTCTTTCATGTTAATCACCATCTGTTTTAGTTAAACTTTATTCTGTCTTTTTTTTCTGATTGCTGTCGTCTTCTTTTCTTCGTGTTTGCCAGATATACAAGAATGATATAGAAAATAATCAGTAAAATCAGGATTATTATTGTAGCCCAAAAGTATCTGTTTGAAAAAAACGATTTCAGCTGTTCGGAAAACTGATCTACAAGGTCAATATCAACGCCTGTCTGCGCTATCAGGTCAACTGTCTGAGTGCGTCCGTTGTATGATATTTCAAGAGTGCCGATAACATCGCCTTTTGTGACCGGCGCTTCAACGGTATCAGGAACGCCCTGTATATCAACTACGATATCCGATTCGTCTGCCCGTCTCGGAAGAGAGACATAAATGTCGTTGTTCGGTGCGACTGTGATATAATCACGGTCTTTTCCGTATAGAACTTTTATCTCTTTATACGGTTCGTTCTTTTTAATGACCGTATAAACCTTGTATTCGTTCAACGAATATTTCAGCATTGCGGTTATATCAGTGTATATGGAGGAAACGCTGCTTGATGAAACGGCGACGGATACGAATTTCAGATTCTTGTCGGAAATCATCGAAACCATCGCAGAGCCTGCTTCCTGCGTTCCGGATATCGCAAGTCCCGATGCCTGTTTCATATATGTTGTCGTTCCTGAGTCGATCAGGTTGTTTTTTGTATATATTTTGCGCGTTTTACCGTTTACGGTGAGGTCCACATAACGCTGATTGGATTTATTCAGAATATAGTCAAGTGAAATTGCGTGGCAGGCAATGATTGAAATATCACTGACCGTTGTAAGCGACAGATCGGATTTTGAATAATATCCGGTAACGTTTCTGAATACGGTGCTTGTTGCACCGAGTTGTGCAGCGCGGCTGTTCATGGTTTTGAGAAAATCATTGATATCTCCGTCCGAAAGATACAACGCTATCGCAACTGCTGCTTCCTGTGAATTTGCAACAAGCACTGCGTTCATCAGATCACCGAGAGTTATCAGATCACCGCTGTGTATATTTGCTGATGAAACCTGAGGTGTAAGCGAATTTGTTTTTGAATGGACCGTTATCAGTGTGTCAAGAGGTCTGTCTGCTTCTACCAAAAGAATGCATGTCATCAAACGCGGTAGGAATCCGCAAAAGACCAATTCGTCAGCGGCTTTTTCGTATATGACCGTATCGGTGTCGAGTTCGACGATTAATCCGTGCTCTGCGAGAATAACAAGATCGTCTTCTGTATCTTCAGATGCAATAATCGGAATGCCGAATACGGAAAATAATATAACTGCAGACATAAATATCGCAAATAATCTTCTTGAAATGTTCATTATGTCATTCTCCGTATTGATGCTCTACGGCGCCGAGAAAATGCTTCCCGATGTGACTTTTTTTGTATTCTGCCACCGTCCCGAAAAAAAGCGGTTTATTGTGCAGATGCAAAATGTGTGAAGCGTATTCGACCGTGTTCTTTAAATCGTGAGAAACCATTATGACGGTAATTCCCGATTTGTTTATATCTTTGATTATTCCGTATAACTCATTTGTTACAAGCGGGTCAAGTCCGGTTGCCGGTTCGTCAAGCAAAAGAAGCTTGCTTGTGGCACACAATGCGCGGGCAAGCAGAACACGCTGCTGTTGACCGCCCGAGAGATCACGGTAGGGACGGTTTTTTAATCCCGATATCCGCATTTTTTTCAGGTTTTCTTCGGCTTTTATCTTATCTTTTTTTGAAAAGAAAGGACTGAATCCGCTTCCGTTCAAACATCCGGAAAGAACGATTTCCCAAACGGTAGCTGGAAAATCCCGTTGTATTCCTGTCTGTTGCGGGAGATATCCGATCTCGTTTTTTTTGAGTCCGTCGCCGAATTTTATACTTCCCGATGAAATTGATTTGAGGGAAATCAGCGCTTTTATCAAAGTGCTTTTTCCCGAGCCGTTTTCACCGACTATGCAGAGATAATCGCCTTTATTTACGGAGAAGGTAAGGTCTGACAGCACTATTCTGTTTTCATATGAAAGACTTACGTCGACGCAGTTGATAAGTGCCATCAGTCATATGCCTCCTTTAAAATTTTCAGATTGTTTTTCATAAGGTCAAGATATGTAATACCGTTTTTAAAATCGTCTGCGGTTACGTTATGACAGGAGTGGAAAAGAGCCGTTTTCGCTCCGATGGCCTCAGCCAAAGCATCTGCGATATTATGCGACGTCAACTCTATATAAAAGACAGTCGATATGTTTTTTTCTTTTGCTATTTCTGTCAACTTTCTCATTGTGGCAGCCGAAACATCGGTTTGTGCACTGCATCCAGGGAATGCCGCATAATATTCGATATCATACTCTTTTGCAAAATACAGCAACGGGAATCTGTCGCCGAAGAGCATAACTATTTCATGTGATTCAAAGAAGGATTCGAAATCGTTATCAAGTTTCTCTAATTCACCGATATAAGCATTGGCGTTTTCTTCGAAATAATCACTGTTTTCCGGACTGATCTCTTTCATTGCATCGGCAATAGCTCTTGTTATTGTCACGGCGTTTTTCGGCGAAGTCCAGATATGTTCATCATATTCTTCTTCCGAATCTTCTTCGTCTTCAGCCTGCATTCCTTCGGAAAGTTCTTCTTCGTATGTTTTAACGATATCCATTAATTTGATGGTTTTTACTTCCGAGTCGAGTGCTGATAAAATCTGCTCAACCCAGTAATCAGATTCACCGCCTGTGTAAATAAACAAGTCGCAGTTTTTTATATTTCTTATATCTCTTGTAGAAGGGTCAAATGTGTGTGACTCGGTTCCTGCCGGTAAAAGCATTGAAATATTTGCTTTGTCACCGCATATTTGAGATGCAAAATCATAATACGGAAAAATCGTGGAAATAACGGTAATGCCGTTGTTTTTTTCCTGCTCTTTCATACATCCCGGTATAACAGATAAAACAATAACAAAAAAGAGAATTATTGAACAGGATTTTTTTAAACACACGTTTGATTTCATATTAAATCGCCTTTATATATATTTATATTAAGATATCACATATATTCTTTAATGTCAATAGATTTTTTTGCAAAAAAACGGTCGCGGATATCCGCGACATAGTATGATTATTTTTATAGAGACATGCTTGATATGTATTTTTTTTCAAATTTATCGTTTGAAGAAAGGTCGATTATCGTTGTGTTCAGACAAATGTTTTCGCATCGTTTTTTATTTCGTTCTGATAACAACACCATTGATGCGCCTTGTAAGGCACCGTTGCCGGAATAATTTGATATTTTCTGAAAATCTGTATGGAATAATCCTGTATATACTGCGTTATCAATATCTATTGCGGAGCCGAATCCTCCGAACAGATTTATTTTATATAACGGTTCCGATAATTTTTCGGTTAACAATTCTGTTCCCGCCCGTATTGCAGCTTTAGCTTTTTGAAATTCACGGATGTCATTTTGAACAAGCTTTATTCCATTGCAGATTTCCAATTCGTTTTTATCATTCGTGATAGTTCCGTTTTTATCTATCAAACCGCTTTTTCTGTATACGCTTATAATGTCGATAAGTCCCGATCCGCAAATACCTTTCGGCCTTGTTTTTCCGATGGTTGACAGTTTTATAGTGCTATCAAGTCTTTCGGCTTTACATATTGCGCCTGCAACACTTCCGGTTCCGAATAGGATTTCTCCGCCTTCAAATGCGGGTCCTGCGGCAGATGATGCTCCGATAAACGTTTTTCCGTTTTCTGTCAGCGCAATTTCCCCGTTTGTTCCGAGATCAACAAGCATGATCGGTTTGTCTGTTTTGTCAAATCCGGAAGCAAGCATACATGCTACGGCATCACCCCCGAAAAATCCGCCTGCGCACGGAAACATATATACTGATGCATCTGCGCAGACGAGACCGACATCTCTTCCGCATAGTGTTATTCCGAGTTTTGAAATCGGTTCGTAAGGGTATTCGCCTAATGAATCAACTGACAAGCCGGATAATATCAGCTCCATTGCGGTATTTCCGGCAACTGTAACTTTTTTTATGTCATTTGAAGAAATACCGGAAGTTTCAATCAACTCGTTTACGGTATTAATTGCTTCGTTTTGCAAAGTGAAAAGAGTTTCTGCTGAAACGGATGCGAAACTTATTCTTGAAATAACATCAGCCCCGTGAATTCTCTGTTTGTTGAGTATCGATTGAACGCCGAGCAGTTTCCCGTTTTTCAAATCAAAGAAAGCCGCCGAAACCGTTGTCGTTCCGATATCCACGGCTATTCCTATTCCTTCTTCGCCGTCAATTTCCGATATTTCCGGATATGAAACCGGAATGTCGTATTCTGCGTTATCCGGTATCTCGATTGTCGTATCGCCGTTTATTTTTGTGCAGCATGCAAGTCTGATTCCCGTGTTGATTTCATTCAATGTCAGCGTTTTTTGTTCTGTATCGGACAATGGTGAAATGCAGCCGCAAATCTTGATTTTACACTTTCCGCATCTGTGATTTCCGCCGCATTCCGAAGAAATAACAAAGCCATTTCTGACGAGAATGTCAATAACACACTCGCCTGGGACGGCTGAATATTGTTTTTTGTTGATTGTTACTTTACAGTCTTCGTTCACTTTTTGACCTTAAAATCTTTTTGATTTCAAATAAAAACAACCCGAACAGGAATATATTTGTAATAATCCATGAAATCGGATATGATGCATACAGAATGTGAAGCGCTTTTGCCATGTTTTCGGAAAAAATATCTGTCACGATCTGTGTGCTTTGCGCAATCGGATAAAACATTGTGAATATCCACACTATTCGCAATAAGCATATTCCGATAATTGATGCTGTAGTCGGAGCGATGGATACGCCCATTCCTCTCAGCAGACCGCCGAGAACGTCGTGTATTCCCATAAAAAGGTAGGGAAGACATATATACAGCATTCTGATTCTTCCGTATTTGATAGACAGTATATTCAGTGCATTTGCTTCAATAATGCCTGTGACTTCGTTTACCGTTTTGACTGGTAAGTAGAGAGCCATGAGTTTTTCTCCGAAAAGATATGCCAAAGGACCTGCAATAAGACCGATTGCCGAGACTATCAATAAACAATTTAACGCGACTTTTTTGATTCTTTCGGGTTTGTTTGCTCCGAGATTCTGTCCTGTAAACGTCAGCGCGGCATATTGAATCGAACCCATAGTGACATATATAAAGCCCTCAATGTTCGATGCTGCGGTATTTCCGGCAACAACAACGGATCCCATGGAGTTTATTGCCGATTGTATGATAACGTTTGATATTGAAAATGCGGAACTCTGTAACCCTGCAGGGAATCCGTATCTGAGTATTTTCATGAATTCCGTTTTGTGGATCCTTAGCTTTTTCAACGAGAGTCTGAATTCCTCTTTTCTTTTCGAAAGAGATATAACGACTGCGATTGCCGAAAAATATTGAGAAATAATCGTGGCAAGAGCAACGCCGTCAACCGTCATGTTAAAAAAGATTACGAATACAAGATTCAGAACCACATTGATAATGCCGGAGGATGCCAGTATATACAGTGGCTTCTTTGATTCGCCGAGCGATTGAAAGAATGCCGAACCGAAATTGTAAACAAGAGAACCGGGCACACCGAGAAAATAGATTTTCATATACAAGGCTGATAAATCTATGATATCGCTTGGAGTGGACATAAAACAGAGAAATGTTTTTGACAGGAAGAATCCGAAAACGGCAATTGCCGTTCCTCCGAAGACGGCCATCAGAACGGCGGTGTGAATTACTTTGCTTAATCCGTTTCGGTCTCCTACTCCGAAATAGTAGGATGCGATAACATTAACTCCCACTCCCAATCCGAGAAATAGATTCAGCATAAGCTGGATAAGTGAACCTGTTGCGCCTACTGCGGCAAGAGGCTCATTTCCGGCAAACTGACCGATTACTATAACATCGGCGGCATTATATAATAGTTGCAGAATAGATGTAAAAGCTATCGGCAGTGCAAAAAGTATGATTTTTTTTGTGACCGGACCATTGATCATATCAATGGCGGTGTTCTCTTTTTTCATTTGTTTAAGTCCGTTTTTTTTGTCGAAATTATCACGATTTGTATTGACTTTGCGAATTGATTAACAGTGTGTTTATCAAAAAATAAAACACGAAATGTGATATATTGCGAAAATCAATACAAGCCTTAAATTTTATCTTACCATACTGCTTATTTTTTGTCAAGATTTATATTTTTAAAAGTTCTTTTCTATAAATTGCAATATAAAGATTCCACAAAGTTAAGCGGCCGAAAATTGTTTAACTAGCATATTGGACGAAAGACCGTTCTATTCCCTCAAAGTCCAAGTTTTCACAACCGTTATCACAAGTTATTGTTTTGAATGTTTCTCTGAATTTTTTGCTGTCCATTTTTCTTTCAATTTTGTCAAGCTCTTTCACGATACAATACTGCGATTTGCTCGGTATTTTGCGAATTACTTTTATATTTTTCTTGTTTATTGTTTTTGATTATGTTATAATATGGTAATCAGAAAAGGAGAAATATTATGAAGCGTCTTATATCAATAGCCCTTATTGTTGTTATGGCGGTTTGTCTTTTATCCGGATGTGATTCCGGAAATAATACCGAAAAACAATCCGAAACCGTGGATTACGGCAAGGTTTTTTATGTGTCTCTCAGAGGGAACGATGCCAATGACGGCACAAAAGATGCTCCTCTTGCGTCTTTTAACGGCGCTGTAGCCAAAGTCCGGGAATACAAACAGACCAACGGATTGCCGGAAGGCGGCATTAAGGTCGAGTTCGCCGAAGGAATATATTCTCTGACGTCAACAGTTGTCCTTTCTTCTGAAGACAGCGGAGAAGAAGGAAAAACAATAGTTTATGCGGCGGCAGATGGCGTCAAAGTGGTTTTTGACGGAGGAATCACTCTTGAGCCGTCAGATTTTAAACCCGCAAACGATGACTTTAAAGTATTGCTGCAGACAGAAGATGCAAAAAATAGTGTTCTTGAAATCGATCTCGCCGCCGCGGGCGCATATAATCTTGAAGACCCAGACGTGTATAGTTCAGGTAATTATCCGAACGATTACGGATACCGTCAGACACTATATGTAAACGATGTTATCCAGACTGTCGCAAAATGGCCAAACGAAGGCAAATATGCGAAAGCAGAGCTTGTAACGGCATGGGACGGAAATCACTCCGTTATAAAAGTTCCCGAAGAAAAGCTCGGTATTTGGTCGACATGCGATAACCTTCGAGTATACGGAATGGGACGTTGGGACTGGGATCCTCATTTTTCATGGCATAATTCGATTGACGTTCAGTCCGGAACTATGAGCGTTCTTGATGAATATAATGACAAGATGCCTTATTTTGTTTTTAATGTTCCTCAGGAACTCGATGAGCCGGGCGAATATTATTGGGACGTATCTGCGAAAAAATTGTATTATTGGCCTTCGGATAATTTCGAAAGCGCAAAAGTCAGATTCAGTCAGCTTTCGGAATACGCTGTATATATGCAAAATGTTTCCTATATTACTCTCGACGGTCTCGGTATAGAAAATGTCTGTAACCGAGGCTTTGTAGGCGAGGATGTTTCTTATCTTACTCTCAGAAATTGTTCGTTGAACTGCTGCGGCGGAACAGGTATGAGAATGAACGGAACGAATCTTGTTTTTGATCACAATATTTTTTCAATGCTCAGTGCCGAAGGAATAAGTATAAGCGGCGGAACATTTAAAGAACCTGCACATAATGAATTTACGAATAATCTTCTTTCCGATTTCGGTCAGTTATACACAATCAGCAAAGGTATTCAATCAAGCGGATACGGTCTGCGTATCGCTCACAATGAAGTCTGCCATGCTCCTCATGCTGCAATGATGCTATACAGCGGACATACTTTTGTTGAATACAATTATGTTCATGATGTATGTGAAGAGCCCGAAATCCTTGATTGCGGAGCTATTTATACATGTAGATACTGGACATGGTCAGGCGGATATTTCAGATATAATATCGTCGAAAATTGTATCCGCAATGCTTTCTATATGGATGATACGATGCCGTTTACGGAACTTTACGGAAATATTCTTGTGAATATAGGCGGAAATGCCTTTGCTATCGGCGGAGGCCGTAATATAAAAGTATACAATAATGTGCTTGTTAAAACAGGCGGTATATCGTTCGATTGCCGCGGCGCGGACTGGTATCCGACCGTAACAAGTTATCCCGAAGGATCATCATGGGATTTCAATATCAAATGGAGTGAATCCAACGGAACATCTCCCGAAATCATAACTGCCAAAAAATTCTGGAGATATGCCTTTCCTCAGTCTATGACTGTTCTCGAAATGAGGACAACCGAAGAACTTAAGTCTCTCAAGGGTGTTGTTTTCGAGATTCTCGACTCTCCGGGTCCGGCGGCATATGCCGATATATACGGAAATATAGGATATGGCAACGAAAGCACGAATGTTCCCGAAAGAACAAGTTATATTTTCAATCGCAACAGATATATTGCGCTCAATAATAATGAAGACGGTTCTTCTCCTGTATCTGCAAAAATTACCGACCCTGTCTATTGGTTTGGCAGTCTTCATGATAATATGGAATATACCGACGGTGCTGATGATATTTTCGTAGATCCCGAAAACGGAAATTTCCTTTTAAGAGAAGATTCCCGCGTATATCGCGATATCGTCGGCTTTGAAAAATGGGACTACTCGCTTATCGGTATTCAGAAGTAAAAGTAAACTAAATCTATAATTATTTTTTATGTAGATTAAGATATAAGTATATTATTGCTTGATTTTTTATAATGTTGATGAGTAATCTAATAATTCTTCAATAGTTTTATTAAAAACTTTACTGAAAGCAATCAATTCTATATCAGTAACAAAACGTTGTCTTGATTCAATTCGTTGTATTGCATTTTTATCTACATCAAATCCGATTAATTGTAATTGATCTGCTAATTCTCTTTGTGATATTTTCTTTTCTTTTCGAAAGATTGCGATGTTATTTCCGCATATATTATTTTTATTGTCAATAGATTTGTTGATAAACATACATCAAAACCTCTTACTTTTTTGACATTTAGAGCTTGTCAATAATCTAATTATGTGTTATAATTTCAGTAAACATGACATTCTATAAATGTCAAAACTGATTTATATGGTTGATAAAATAAAAAAATGCAGAAAACTTTGATGGAGTAAATCGTCTTTAATTTGAGCGGTTTAAACTTTTTACTTTGCAAATTGAAAAATCTTTAATTCATTTCTGACATAATTGTGTTTTATAGTAACAAAATAATATGAGGTAGATTAAACGTGAAAAAAATCATTTCTTTTCTTCTTGTAATCATCATGATGTTCTCGATTACCGCTGTTGTAGGCTATTCCGAAGACGATAAAACCGAGGTCCCCTCATCGGCATCTGTAGGGGAGAACGATATTTTTGTTGCGGTCGATGGTGACGATTCCGCGGCAGGAACCATTGATGCTCCGTTGGCGACTTTTTCCGCTGCAAAAGAGAAAGCAAAAACGGTTGCCGGCGAAGAACCCATAAATGTCTGGTTCCGCGGCGGTGAATATAAGATTACCGAAACTTTATACTTTGACGAAACAGACCGAAAAAATGTCACTTATCGCGCTTACGCCGATGAGAATGTTGAACTTTTTGCCGGTGAATATATAACCGATTGGATAGAAACTGAGGTTAACGGCGTAACGGCTTGGGTTGCCGATTATTCTGGCGATGTTTTTTATGCCTTATATAACAAAGACGGCTTTTTAACGCCTTCCCGTTATCCCGAAACAGATTATTTCTACGCGGTAGACGGACCGAGCGAAATCGGACTCGGGCCGGGTGAAATATGGACAGCGCAGGGCAGACCCGAAGATTTACTTGATTTTTACTCTATTGAGGGTGTTTTATGCCATATAATCGCAAGAGGATGGACGGAGGATATACTCAATATTAAAGAAGTAAATACCGAAACCGGCGATATAACATTCGACAGAGGGTGCATGTTCGGACTTGAAAATGAAGAGAGATACTGGTTTACCAATGTCCGCGAAGCTCTCGATAAACCGGGTGAATATTATGTCGATAAAGCCGAGAAGAAAGTATATTATGTTCCTTTTGAGGGCGAAACGACGGAAAATACAATTCTTTTCCGCGGTAACCTGACTGTTATGATAAGCGGAAACGGTGCGTCCGATATTTCATTCGTCGGTTTGTCTTTTTCCGGCACGGATTATGAAATACTTTTCGGCGGTGCCTGTCCCGTCCAGATTCCGACGGATGTCATTGTCTTTGCTCATAGCTCAGGTATCACCGTCGACGGTTGCGTCATTCATAATGCCGGGCTTTGCGGCCTCGGATTCCATAACAGTTGTTCGGATATAAAAATAACAAACAATCATGTTTACCAGATAGGTATGTCCGGGATATGTTGTTCCGACTGCAACTGGAATTCAACACTTGATTTTTCAGAGAATGTTACCATTACGAATAATCTTGTCGAACATTTCGGCAGATATCAGATGTATGGACACGGAATCGGTCTTCGTGATATAAAAAACTGTCTTGTTCAGTTTAACACCGTTCATGACGGACATTACAACGGTATATCTTTCGATGATGAGTCTCAGGGCTATTTCGGCGACTATAATTTCGGTTCATCCGTAAAGATTCTCAATAATTACGTATATGATATAGGTCAGAACACACTGTCTGACCTCGGCGGCATATATACATACGGATATCACGAAAGCATGGAAATAAAAAATAATGTTATTCACGATGTCACCGGATTTACGGGGCTAGGCGGATACGGCGGATGCTGTATTTATGTTGATACACCGTCTTCTCACACAACGCTCGAAAACAATCTTTGCTTCAACTGCACCGCGCATCCGATAACCATGGCGTTTCATGAACACAATAATGTTATCAGAAACAATATTTGCGCTTTCGGCGGTCTTAATGCCATTCAGACAGGTGCTGTCAATTATGAGCTGTGCACACCGAAGGAAAATCTGCTCATTACGGGAAATATCCTGTGCGTTAATGATACGATACCGTTTATAGACGACTGGGGAAAAATGAAAGGATGGCCGGCACAGTTTATTGAATATTCAAACCTGTTTTATGATTTCTCCGGACAGTATTTTGACGACGGCTTTTATAATGACATGTATTATGATGAAAATCCGCGTTTCAAAGATGCCTTACACGGTGATTTCACGATTCTCGAAAATTCTCCCCTTTACGATATAGAAGAGTTTACTGTCTGGGATATTTATGACGTTGGATGTCATAACGAATTCAGAAATACCGACGTTCTTGCTCAGATAAACGATCCTTTGTTCAGATAGATATAATCGAATTATACCGAAACGGCGGAATTTTCCGCCGTTTTCTTGCAGTGCGCCCAGCGGGCGCATGTTTCAAGGGGTGAAAGTCCCCAATCCGCCCGACAGCGGGAAGGATATAGCCAAGAGCAAGGGTGTCCCGGGTAATCGGGAATCTGAAGGAAGCTGGAGGCAAATCACTGGCCTGAC
>JAZQQT010000088.1:0-6465 GCA_045629205.1 Eubacteriales bacterium | reverse complement strand
CAGCTTCCTTCAGATTCCCGATTACCCGGGACACCCTTGCTCTTGGCTATATCCTTCCCGCTGTCGGGCGGATTGGGGACTTTCACCCCTTGAAACATGCGCCCGCTGGGCGCACTGCAGAAGCTGCGGTGTGCCGTTAAGACACATCGCAGCGAAATGTTTCCGGAGGATTTGCGAAATGTTTGCACTGCAAACATGAAATATCTGCGCCCGATTATTCAAACATAGCGGCTATTGCGGTCGCAGTATCCGAACCGAGAGAGAATGCATTTGCAATTATTCATCATCACTTTTGCGGCGCCGCCGCAAAACATCACCCGAATTTTCTATTCCAACATATCCTTATCATTTTCAAGCAAAAATTCTTTGAAATGTGATATTTCCGGCAATAAATCCTCCGGAATATTCTGAAGTCCGTCATCTGTTTTAGGGTAGACTCCCATTAAATATGGAATATTGTTGTTAATTCCAATCATTGCAGAATAAGATTTATCTTCTGTTAGGACGATTGTCCCACCTCTAACTATCAAACGGTAATCATTTTCGTTAATCAATTTGTTATTGGCTTTATATACGCCTACAATACCTTTATTGTTTTTACATGCTCCGATGTTTTTCATCATTTTCAAAAACGTATCATCAGCAATCGGATCCAAATATATTCCTTGACGAATATTTATTGTATCGCCTACCTCATATTCCGTATCGCTGTATTCCGTATTGAACTTTTCACTTATTTTTGTAATCCGACATATACAGTCGGCATATCCGTCTATAAGAATTCCGTTATCTTCATGCACATTATAATAATATATGTATTCTTCGGGAACTATCTCAACAAGCATTTCTCTATCACAAAGACGGGCAGGTTTCAAGTCATTGACGGTTCAGTTTTTCTCTCGCCTCTTCGGACGTGATTATTCCGGATTTTACAAGGGCGATAATGCGGTCGGTCTCGGTGCCTCTGTCCTCTATCACCGAATCGTCAAAGTCAATTTTTATTCCGCAGTCGGGGTCGGCGTCTTTCCCCGTGAACTTCGCCGCGGTAAGTATGCCTCGGACAACGTCCTTTATCCCCCGTTCCCACGCTTTCTCGTGTTTTTTGAGAGTGCGGAACATGGCGGAATTTTCGCTTATGACCTCCGTCGCGGTTCTGGGCAGCCCCGTTTTTACGTTAAACGAAAATCTTCCGGCGGATAAGCCGCATTTGACCGCAAGACCGTCAAGCTGTCGGTCAAGCGCTTCCGTATGCTCGCTCACGCGCAGAACGGGATTGAATTCCTTCGGCATCATGTCGCCGTCTATCGCGCTGTCGCCAACATAAACGAAAAGCTGCCGTTTTATGTCTTTCGGCGGCAGAACGTTGCCGAGGCTGTCCTTTCCGAGAAGATCCTTACGCAGAAAAACCATCTTTCTGCCCAGCCCGAATTCCATATTAAGACTGTCGTAGCACAAATCTATGCCTTTAAGCAAGTCGGTCGCTCCCGCATATACCGAGAGACCGCAGGGACTTTCGGGAAAGAGATTGTTTGCCGTGCCGGGACGGAAAATCGAAAACAGCGGTTTATCCGATCCCGTCCGTATCATCGGGGCGTAACCGTCGGGCAGAGATGTCTCTGTCCATACGCCGTCAATCAATGTAAAGTATCTTCCCTTTATAACGTATTCACCCTTTTCAAGCAGGTGAAGCTGAAGAAAAACGTGTTTTCCTCTGCCGTCCGTTTCCTCAAAAGCGAAGCAGCACTCCGTTATGCGGTCTCCCCTCCACGAAATCGGGAAAATCCCGTATGCGTCGTGAAAATTCAGCGAGATATCCGTCTTGTCATAAGGAATTATCCTGCCGTCACGGTCGGTCTTAACGCCGTCAAGCCGGACAGTTACGGCTCCGGTGCCGAGAGCGAAGGTCTTCTCGGTCAGAACGTTGATACGTCTGTAAAAATCGGTTTTTTCAAACACCGCAAGCAGTGTTTTTTCGGATGCCGCGTCATCGAGCGACACTTCGTTTTTTTCGTTAACAAGCAGGTCTGCCCATTCCTCGCAGACTTTTTTTGCCATATTAAGGCGGTAAAGAGGGCGGGAAACGGATGTGATGCCGTTGTTCACGCAGATATTGTGGAAATCCGGCACTTCTCCCCGATACCACTCCGCCCAGCGGTCGAGCGCGGCAGTAAACTCACCCGAAGCCTCCTCCGTCCCGTAATCGCGGGCAAGAACGGAATATATAAACTGTCTGTTCACTTATATCACCTTCCTCATTCTCCGGTTCTCACGGTCACAAGGCACGTCAGCGTTCCGGGAGCCGTGTTTTTCGGATGCGTGTCGGGACAGCCGAGGACCGAAGCGGCGGCGATCAGCCTGTGAACCGTCGATAAATACTCCGTCTCCGTCTCCTCGACCGCTCTTGCCGAAAGTGAGAGCGTCACGTCGTAAACGCATCCCGACAGACACTGCGCGGCATCTGTCCCTTCAACGCAGACGGCGATACCCTCATATCCTCTTTCGAGCAATCCCGTATAAAAAGATTCCGTCGGCAGGGCTGTTCTCAGCCTCTCGGCGACGGAAGAAAGAAAACCACCAAGCAAATATGCTTCCCTCCTTATATATGTATGTATTTATAAATTAAACGTTATCGGATGCCGCAGATAAAATTATGAATTTTTTTAAAACCTCTTGACGTTTTGCATCCAAAGTGATATCATTATGATATCAAAAAAAAAATCGTGCATAGGAGATTATTATGGAAGAAAAAGTCCTCAACAACAAGAAAAACGGCTTTGCCATGCTGTTTTTATACAGCGCTCTGTATATTATCGCTGCGGTTCTCGTCATAATCGGTTCGGTAAATATCGGAAGCGGCATTCTATATACGATCATTCTTGCCGTCGGCGGTGTCTGGCTGTTTATCGGTTGGCTCCCTTTTCTCGGTCTTAAAATATTAAAGCCGCAGGAAGCCCTTGTTCTCACCCTTTTCGGCAAGTATGTCGGCACCCTCAAAGGCGAGGGATTTTACTGTGTCAATCCCTTCTGCGTCGGCGTTAACCCTGCCGCCAAAACAAAGCTCAGTCAGAGCGGCGATGTAGACAGTCAGTCTTCGGCGCCCCTCGCGGCAATCGTAAGCGCCAACACGGGAGTTGCCGCAACCGAGATCGTCAGCAAAAAGCTCTCTCTCAAAATAATGACCCTTTCAAATTCACGACAGAAGATAAACGACTGTCTCGGTAATCCCGTCGAAATAGGTATCGCCGTCATGTGGCGGGTTGTAGATACCGCAAAAGCGGTCTTCAATGTCGATAACTATAAGGAATATCTCTCCCTCCAGTGCGACAGTGCAGTCCGCAACATCGTCCGCGTATATCCCTACGACGTCGCGCCCAACGTAGACACCACCGGTGACGGAATCGCCGACGAGGGCAGTCTCCGCGGTTCAAGCGAAACGGTTGCCCGCCGTATCCGCGACGAAATCCAGCAAAAAGTATCCGACGCCGGCATAGAGATCATCGAAGCCCGCATCACCTATCTTGCCTACGCTCCCGAAATCGCCGCCGTGATGCTTCAGCGCCAGCAGGCAAGCGCGATCATCGATGCCCGCAAGATGATAGTCGACGGAGCTGTCGGAATGGTCGAAATGGCTCTCGACCGTCTCAAAAACGGCGGTATGGTAGAGCTCGACGAAGAGCGCAAGGCAGCCATGGTCTCAAATCTTCTCGTTGTTCTCTGCGGCAACCGCGACGCCCAGCCTATCGTAAACTCCGGTTCTCTTTACTGAGGGGCTTATAATGTCAGAGAAAAAGCAGATACCGCTGCGCCTTAACGAAAAGCTTTACGACGCTCTCTGCTCCTGGGCGGAAGACGATTTCCGTTCCGTAAACGGGCAGATAGAGTATCTCCTTACGGAATGTGTTAAACAGCGCAGAAAAAACGGTAAATACGTATCCGACACGATAGATGAACCGATAGAACTTGATATCAAATAATGTAAATAAGGTAAAACAAATGTTAAAAATCACGAATTTCACAAAAACCTACGGCAACGTAAAGGCCGTGGATGACCTCACGCTTCATATCGCTCCCGGCGAGATATACGGCTTTATCGGCCATAACGGAGCCGGCAAGACCACAACAATCAAGGCATGCTGCGGCATTCTCTCCTTCGATGAGGGCGAAATAACCATAGACGGCACAAACATCGTCTCCGACCCCATCGCCTGCAAACGGAAAACCGCGTATATACCCGACAATCCCGATTTATACGATTTTCTCAGCGGTATCAAATATCTTAACTTTATAGCCGATATATACGGTATAAGCGCCGATGAGCGCGCCGACGGAATAAAAAAATACGCCGACGTTTTCGGGCTGACAAAAGATCTTGCGCAGCCGATTTCGGCGTATTCGCACGGCATGAAGCAGAAGCTCGCGATAATCGCCGCTCTCATTCACAAGCCCAAGCTGATAATAATGGACGAGCCCTTTGTCGGTCTCGACCCGAAGGCAAGCCACAGTCTCAAAGAGATCATGCGTGAGCACTGCGACAACGGCGGCGCCATATTCTTCTCCACCCACGTTCTTGAGGTTGCCGAAAAGCTCTGCGACAAAATCGCAATCATAAAAGGCGGCAGGCTCATCGCCTCGGGCAGTATGGAAGAGGTAAAGGGCAACTCGTCGCTCGAAGACGTGTTCCTCGAACTGGAGGACACAAATGCTTAAAGCTCTTTTCCGCGTGCGGCTCGAAGCTCTCAAAAGCTGGCTGACCGGTTCGACAAGAACAAAAACGGCGCAGTCAAAGAGCAAACTGTATGCTTTTGCCGCGCTCATGATATTCGCCATCGGCTCTCTCGCTTTTCTCTTCTGGCATATCTGCGACACCGTGTCGGAAGCCTTTCACATGTTCGGCTTCGACTGGATGTATTTCACAATCATTTCCGTTCTCGCGTTTATTCTTATGTTCATCGGAAGCGTATTCACGGCCAAGGCTCAGCTTTTCGATGCCCGCGACAACGATCTTCTGCTGTCGATGCCCATAAAACCCCGCCACATCCTCATCAGCCGTATGTTCATGCTCTGGGTAATCGCGTTTCTGCTCGATCTTCTCTGCGCCGTCCCCGCGCTTGCCGTATGGTGGCACAGAATCGGCATGGGCTTCACACAGATCGCATCCTTCATTCTTATAATAATTATCTCTCTGCCGCTTGTCGTTCTGGCGCTTTCGGCGTTTATCGGCTGGCTGATAAGCCTCGCCACCGCTCATATCAGGCGCAAAAGTCTTGCCACCACGGTGTTTACGCTTATCTTTGCGGCGGGATACATGTTCGTTTACACACGGTTCAATTCTCTGCTCGAAAATGCGGTTGAAAACGCCGGAGAATACGCCGAAAAACTCGGTTCCGTTTCGGTGCTTTACAATCTCGGAAAAACCGTATCCGACGGAAATATCGTCACCGCGCTTATCGTCACGGCGGTAACCGTCGCACTGTTCGTTGCCGTCTGCGAAATTCTCACGGCGACCTTCATAAAAACGGCGACCGACAGATCAAACGGCAAAAAAGCCGTCTACGTCGAGAAAAAAGCAAAGATAAAATCTCCCAAAGCAGCGCTTTTCAAACGTGACATCGCCTATTTCTTCGGCTGTCCGGCATATCTGCTTAACGCCGGTCTCGGAGCGATAGTCGCACCAATCGGAGCGATAGTCCTTCTCGTAAAATCGGCAGATCTGCGGCTTATGTTCTCCGGTCTTCCCTCCGAAGCCCTGTCATCGGCATTCGGTATGCTTCCTCTTGTGTTATGTATGGTTTCGGGAATGATTACCGTCACCGCGCCTTCGATATCCCTTGAAGGGCGCACCCTCTGGATAAACCGTTCGCTGCCCGTTTCCACGGCAGACATTCTCACCTCAAAGCTTGCGGTCCATTATGTCATAGCGCTGCCGCCGGTTCTTCTGCTCGGCGTTTCCGTTTCGATAGCCCTCGGCTTCGGACCCGGGATGGTGATTCTTTCGATAATCATGCCTGCTGTTTTCACCCTGTTTGTCGGAATTTTCGGTCTTTATACCAACCTCCGCCACCCGTATTTCACATGGATAAACGAAACGCAGGCGGTCAAGAGCAGCGTATCCGTTCTCATCACCATGTTCGGAAGCATCGCAACGCTTATCATTCCGTTCATAATGATGTCGGTCTTCGCAGGTTTTTTCAATACCACGGTCGTATGCTGGATTTTCACCGTGATAATCGCCGCAGCAACCGTTTTCCTCTGCCGCCTGACCTTCACCAAAGGCACAAAGATATACGAAGAATTGATCAACTGAAGCCGTAAAGTCCGGATGTTTGCGAAGCGTTGCGGAGCAAGTGATGTTTTGCGACAAAGTCGCAAAAACAGCACTTGTGCCGTAGGCTCCGTTCGCTTCGCGAACGCCTCTCTTTGCGGCTCCGCCGCAATCATCTCTTGCATTTCCACGTCATTTATACT
>JAZQQT010000087.1:0-6691 GCA_045629205.1 Eubacteriales bacterium | reverse complement strand
TGCGGTTCTTTTTTATTAATTACGGTATTTGTTTTTGCACTTGTGTTTTAGATTAAATAATCAACCTGCGGAGAAATGACTTTTTTACTTAATGTCATTGAAACGGCAGCCAACACGGCATCGTATACGGCATTTTCATCTTTGAACTTTATCTCGAGTTTGCTTGGATGGACATTAATGTCGATTTCAGTCGCAGGAATGGAAATATTGATGATACAGATAGGAAATCGCCCGGACATAATATGACTTCTGTATGCATTTTCAACTGCATTTTGCAATAATCCGGATTTGATTAATCTTTTATTTACGAAAAAAAACTGATGAGTTCTTTTTGGTTTGTTATAAATCGGAAGCCCTGTATATCCTGAAATTTTAATTTTTCCACCATTCAGTCCATACGGTGATGAAAAATCAACTTTTAAAAGCGACTTCGTAAACTCATTTCCTTCTACGGCAAAAATTGCTTCTTTTAAATCGCTTTTTCCGAAAGTGAATACTTTTTCATTTCCGTCAGCATAGTATTCAAATCCTATTTCTGGATACGCAAATGCGAAGCCTCGTATCAATGACGTGATTGATGCGGTTTCCGCAGCATCCGATTTTAAAAATTTTTTCCTTGCGGGAGTGTTTGCAAATAAATCAGTTACGATAATTTGAGTGCCCTGATTAAATGCACATTCGGCTTTTTCAGCCAGATGTCCGAATTCCATAACGATTTTTGTTCCGGTCTCGGCATCTGCCGATCTGGTTGTCAGCGTGACTTTCGAAACAGCTGAAATTGCGCATAAAGCTTCGCCGCGAAATCCCATTGTCATTATTGAAAACAAATCGTCCTTGGATTTAATTTTACTTGTTGCATGTTTAAAAAATGCTGTTTCTGCATCTTTCTCGGACATTCCCATCCCATTGTCTGTAATATTGATATAGGAAGAACCGCCGTTTCGGATATCTATTTTAATTTGTGTACTGCCTGCATCGATAGAATTCTCGATTAATTCTTTAACAACTGAGGCCGGTCTTTCAACAACCTCACCTGCAGCAATTAAATCAGATACCTGTTTATCTAATACATGTATTATTTCCATTACTCACCGTTATTCTGGGATATTTTTTGATTCGTTGCTTAGTCTGAATAATTCGTTGATGGCTTCAATCGGGGTTAATTTCGTTATATCAATTTCTTTTAATTCAGATATTATTTGATTTCTCAGGTTGCTGAATAAATCTGATTCATCTGAAATATCAACAGATTTCTTTTCATCGACAATTCTGTCAGATCCGTTTTGATTTTCCAGATCATGCATGATTGTCTCTGCTCTCGATGTTACCGCAGCAGGAATTCCTGCAAGTTTTGCAACGTCTATACCATAACTGTCATCGCATCCTCCTGGAACGATTTTTCTGAGGAATACGACTTCGTTATTTTTCCTTTTTGCTGCTATATTATAATTTTTTATTTCATCAAATTGATTACTTAAAGATGTCAGCTCGTGATAATGAGTCGCAAAAAGAGTTTTTGCTTTAATCTTTTTAATAACGTATTCGATAACTGATTGCGCAATACTCATCCCGTCAAATGTTGAAGTTCCGCGACCTATTTCGTCAAAGATAATCAAACTGTTTTTTGTGGCATTTTTAAGTATATATGCCACTTCGTTCATCTCTATCATGAATGTTGATTGTCCTGAAGAAAGATCATCGGAGGCGCCGACTCTTGTGAAGACTTTATCAACAACCGGCATTTTAACATATTCGGCAGGGACATAACAGCCTATCTGAGCCATTATTACTATAAGAGCTACTTGTCGCATATATGTTGATTTACCTGCCATATTGGGTCCCGTGATTAATGACAGCATATTTGATTTGCAATCTAAAAATGTATCGTTTGCTACAAATATCTCGTTTTTAAGTGATTTTTCAGCTACAGGATGTCGACCGTTTTTGATTTCAAGCGGAGAATCGGGAACAATAAGCGGACAAGTATATTTGTTTCTTTTAGATACTTCCGCAAATGCGGAATACACGTCAATTTCTGCAATTGTATCAGATATCTCTTTTATAATATCTTTTTCTTTAATGATCGCTTCTTTAATTCCATCAAAAATTTGATTCTCGATTTTTATAATCGATTCACCGGCAGATAAGATTCTTGATTCCAGATCTTTTAAATCGGCTGTAATATATCTTTCGCCGGTAGTTAATGTTTGCTTTCTGATGTAGTTATCCGGAACCATCGAAACGAATGATTTAGATACTTCGATAAAATAACCAAATACTTTATTATATCCGATTTTTAAAGTTTTTATTCCTGTTTTTTCTTTTTCTTTTATTTCAATTTCTGCAAGTATTTTTTTGCTGTCAGTTAATAGAATATTTAATTCTGATAATTCTTTATTGAATGATGGGTTAATCACTTTTCCGTCTCTTGTAGTGATTGGTGGCTCATCATTCACGGCGTTCTTAATCAATTCTGCCAAACCAACAAGAGTATTGATTTTACTGTTAAGCTTGACAATATAGTCAGTTGTGAAATAGTTGAGGTTGTTTTTGATTTCAGGCAGCAAAAGTAATGTATTGCCAAGTGCTTTTACATCTCTCGGATTTGCTGTTTGATAAATGACTTTTGAAAGCAATCTTTCAAGGTCTCTGAAAGAAGAAAGATTTGATCTTAATTCTGCTCTGTATTCATCATGAATATAGAAATCAGTAACGGCACTTTGTCTCTTTAATATCTCTGATATGTCAGTTGACGGTCTTTGTAAAAAACGAGTTAAAAGTCGTGCTCCCATAGGCGTTTGTGTCAGTCCTATTATGCTCAACAAAGATCCTTTTTTTGTGTTTGATCTCATAGATTCGATTATTTCAAGGTTTCTCCATGTAAACCAATCGATATCCATAAAATGATTGTTCTCAATGAAAGCTATTTTTTTCATATGAGAAATATCACATAATTGTGTTTTATATAAATAATCAACTAAACCGCCGAGAACTGACACTTTTGCTCTGTCTCCGAGGTTAAAATCTGTATATTCTTTTCCTAAATGTTCTTTTATTATTTTTGTGGCATTATCAAATTCGAATGAACTCGTATCTGCATTTGTTACGGTGCAAAAAACATCGTTTTTTTTCAGAAAAGTACTAATTGCAGGGAAATTATTGACATTACCGCAGATGTATATTTCCGCAGGATTGAATTTTACAATTTCATTTAATAAGTTATCATCTTGTTTGTTTGATATGGAGCTGAAAAGAAATTCACCTGTGGTAATATCGGAATAACAAATAGCAACTTTTTCGTCCGAATTATTACTTTCATATACAGCGCAAATATAACTGTTTTTTGTTTCATCTAAGATTTGTGGGTCGGTAACTGTTCCGGGAGTGATTATTTTTGTTATTTTACGTTCTGTTACTTCGTCGGTAACCTCGTCTTTAATTTGTTCGCAAACAGAAACTTTATAACCTTTTTTTACAAGCCTTGAGATATATGAATCAACAGCATGGTAGGGAACACCGCACATCGGAGCTCTTTGATCCAGTCCGCAATCTTTTCCTGTTAGAGTTATATCTAATTCTTTACTTACGGTTATTGCGTCATCAAAAAACATTTCGTAAAAATCACCCAGACGATACATGAGAATATAATCTTTATATTTCTCTTTCTCTTCAAGGTATTTTTTCATCATAGGAGATAACGGCATATTAAATCCTCTTTCGTTTTTAGTGGCATCCGCTGCATGATTCACAAGATCCGGAACATTGAACTTTCCCGGTTACTGTTGACGTTAATTCATTGATTATATCGTTAACTAATTGATTTAAAGCATCTTGCTTATTCTGAAAATCCGAATAAACAGGATCATTTGTTATTTCGTTATATAGTTCTCTGATTCTGTTTTGATGCTTTTGAATTTTTTCCTCGTTATTATCTTCTTTATCCATTTCATTTTTTACAAACATTTTTTCGAGGTTGAATTCATTTATTTTGTTTCCGAGACTAACATTATCATCAAAATTGTTTTTTGCTGCAATATATTCAATATATTCATTTGTTTTCTTTATATTTTCACCGAGAGTCGTGGCATTAACTAAAAGTTGATTTTTATCCATTTTAATTATCTCTTTCATGTCCTATTAACATACAGTTTTTAGCGTCATCTATTATTACGTTTTTGAATTCACCGATACTTTCATTCGGACCGGAAAAATTAACAATAATATTTGAATCGGTTCTGCCTGTTAAAAAGTTTTCTTTTGTGTTACCTTCTGTAAGAACAATAACTGATTTTCCGATATACTGTTTATTTATTTCACAGGATATTTCATTTTGAATCTTAATTAATTCAGACAATCTGTGATTGGCTTTTTGATAATCAATTTGTCCCTCCATTAAAGATGCAGGGGTATTTTTTCTCGGAGAATAAATAAAAGTAAAAAGACTATCAAATTTAACTTCTTTTACAAGATTTACCGTTTTTGCATAATCATCGTCTGTTTCTGTCGGAAACCCCACAATAACATCTGATGTAAATACAACATTTTTAATAATTTTTCTTGCTGTTTCAATTTTATCAAGATACTGTTTTGATGTGTATTTTCTGTTCATAAGTCGTAAAATCCGATCGCTGCCGGACTGGAAAGGTAAATGAATATGCTTACATATTTTTTCGCAATCCGCAATGGTATGAAAAAGCTTTTCCGATACATCTTTAGGGTGAGAAGTCATAAATCTGATTCTGAAGTTACCCGGAATGTCATTTATCTTATATAATAAATCGGAAAAATCAATATTGTAAACAGTATCATTTCCATATGAATTAACATTTTGTCCAAGTAACGTAATTTCTTTATAGCCTTCGGAAATAAGCATTTTGATTTCATCAAGAATAGATTCAGGAGATCTGCTTGTTTCGCGACCGCGCACATAAGGAACAACGCAATATGAACAAAAATTATTGCATCCGTTCATAATTGTTACGAATGCCTTGAGTTTATCAGTTCGGTTCGCCTTGATACAATCGGGAATTTCCGTAAGTGGAAAAGAAATATCTGATATTTTATAATTATCAGTTAATAATTTTCTGAGATTTGCAGGGAAACGTCCGATTGCACCGGGACCAAATACCATATCGACATGTTTCATCTTTAAGATGGTTTCTTCGCTATGCTTTTGTTGTGGCATGCATCCGCATACTATTATTTTTAAATCAGGGTTATTGCGTTTTATTCCGACAAAAAATCCGAGCCTTCCGTAAACTCGCTGCTCGGCATGTTCTCTTACAGCGCATGTGTTCAAAAAAATCAAGTCTGCTTTTTGCGGAATATCTGTTTTTTTATATCCCATTTCAAGAAGCATTCCTTCTATTTTTTGTGTGTCATTTACATTTTGTTGACATCCGAAAGTCTCTGAATAGAAAAGTTTATTCTTTTCGTTCAATAACGAAGAAACAAAATTGATATCGTTGATAAAGTCGGTATATTTTTCGTCTAATAAATCCATTATAAATCTCTTTATACTTATTTATTATATAATATACATAATGAATGACTTTTTTGTGAAATCAATACGTATTTTGAGTTTCTTTTTTTTAATGGTAGACATTTTAAAGTGTATTATATATAATAAAAAAAATCCGTCTTGAAAAGACGGATAAATGATAGTAATATAATGATTTATTTAAGAAAAGCTGCAACATCTCCGACTGTTTTTATTTCAGCAGCTTTTTCATCTGGAATTACAATACCGTAATCATCTTCAAGTGTCATAAGAATTTCAACAATATCAATAGAATCAGCTCCGAGATCTTCTTTTATTCTTGTTTCTTCATTAATTTCAGAAGCATCACAACCGAATTTCTCGGCCAATAAATTTACCATTTTTTCGTAATCCATAAATATCTCCTTATTATGTATCATTTTGTTGTTTATTTGAAGGCTTTTGACCTGTCAATGCATATATTGAACGTTCTATAGAATCTTTGCTGTTTTTCCAATCTTCTTTTGCAAATCTGTAATCAAATTTTTTGCAAAACCAATCGATATCTGATTGTAATTCATCAAGATATGCTGATTCAATTTTTATAATAGACTCCGAAAATACTTTTATTTCTTTTCCGGATAAAAACTTAGTGGCATAGTGTAATAATTGTTGATAGTGGGGAAGACAAAAGTATCGTTGGGCTGCAAATAATTCTCTGAACTTTGTGTCCGTTTTAAACAAATAAAATAGATTTCCGTAAATATTATTCAGATTATTATTAATCCTGGAACAAACATAACATGATGAAATCAGATTATCAATATATTTGTCCTGGTTATTTATCTTCATTCCATTGATTTCTGAACGCAGGTTCTCCAAATGACTTTGAATAACAAGTGCAACCGGCAACCTTTTTCCGTTTTTTGCCATCATATCAAAATGACGATAGCAAAATCCGACCTTGTTCGTTGCTACCCTGATGGAAGGTTCCATCATCGAAGCCCCTGTTATTGATGATATTTCATTGTTTTCAAGCATTTGAAACAATCCACAGATAGGACATTCGTCATTTCTTTCGAATTGTTCATTTATAGGAATAGTATAAATATGTTCTATTTTTCTCACACTCCTGATTAATTATAATAAAAGTTCAAAAAAAATAAAGAGGTTAAATAAAAAAATGATATTTGCCGATGTTAGTTCGAAAAA
>JAZQQT010000086.1:0-7585 GCA_045629205.1 Eubacteriales bacterium | reverse complement strand
TACCTTATAATTGTTTAGCGGCAGCCCTGAGGCTGCCGCTTTCCTTATCGTTGCGTTCCGCAAAAGCGGAACACAACACATCACTGCGAACAGAGTGAGCAACATCACAAGCCGGAGGCGGCATCACTTTTGCGACTTTGTCGCAAAACATCACTCCTCCCCGGAGGTTATCCCTGCAAGCCTTTCACCGATTTCAAAGCCGCGTTTATAAAAATCCTCAAGCGGTTCCCCCGTGTATTTTCCGTGGTAGCATATCTCAAGGGTGATCGGTCCGTCATAGCCGCAGTCCGCGATTTTGCTCATGGCATAATGCCAGTCCACGGTCCCGTCAAACGGCATCAGATGCTCGTCGTCTTTACCGAAATTATCGTGCAGATGAACGGCGAAAATACGGTTTCGGAACTTTTCAAAATCGAGCTCGTCGTTAAAATGCGCGTGCCAATGCCCCACGTCAAAGCAAAGTCCCACGTTCGCGCCGGTCAGGTTTTCCAGCACGTAATCGGGATACCCTTTGATTTTATTGTTCTCAAAGGCGATCTTCATATTCATACTTTCTGCATAGCCGGCAAGCCTCTTTAATCTGCCGATTCCCGTCTCTCCGTATGCCGGCGCCTTGCTCTTGCTCGACACGTGGATAACGACCATCGGTATTCCGTTTTTTCTGCAGGTTGCGATATCGTTCATATATCGTTCGACGAGCCTGTCGCCCGCCTCGTCCTCGCGCCAGATATCGTTTATGTTCTGATATCCGAGATGAGCAAATATAACATTGAGTCCGGCGTTTCCGATATAGGCAAGCTGTTCCTCCTGGCTTATTTCCCACGGACTGTCATACCACTGAACGAACACATTGCGGAAACCCGCCTTTTTTATCGCGTCTACCGTTTCGAAAACCGAAACGCCCTCATTATCGTTCGACACCACAACGGCAAGTTCTTTGTTCATTACGCCGTCTCCTTTCGTTCTTTTCTTAAAATCGTTTTCCGGATGATGTGATAATACCCCGATCTGATCATTTTGTCGGATCGGGGTATATTTTTTTCGTAAGCCTTTCGGCACGTGTTGACAGGGATGTATTTGCAGGACAGATCAAAAGAAAAATCCTCGAGCTGTTTGTTGTATAACAAATGATATGGGAATTTATGACTTTTTACAAATGCGTAGCACAGCGGTTACTCTGCACCGCCGTCTTTGGTTTTGCTCATACGCTCTAATTCGGCGTTGCAGAATGAAAGCAAAATCGGGATGTCCTCTGTTACGGTTTCCCACAACAGTCCTTCATCAATGGAACCGTAAGCGTGCGCCACGATGTTTCTCATCCCCTTGATATTCGACCACGGGATCGTTTTGGCGGTTTTTGCACGGTAGTCATCACTCAAGCCTCCGGCAAGCTCACCGATTTGGAGAATCCCCATAGACACGGCATTAAAATATGCTTTATCGCTTGTAAATAAATCATAATCCCTGCCGAATCTTTCGATAAATCCTTCGATATCGTCACAGTGTGATTTTATGTGCCGTAAAACACTTTGATCCCGATCAGCCATAAACCTTGACCATTTCTTTCATAACGTTCTCGATAAATTCGGAATTGTTTCGGACGGTGCTTTCCTGCCTCAGCGATTGCAGAGTGACAAGATCAACATCTTTCCCGAGTGTTTCCCTGAATTCATCGAGCAGTGCGTTCATACCGAATATACCGTGTATGGCAGAGCCGTCACGGTCGATCAAAAGATCGACATCGCTGTCTTCGGTAGCCTCGTTCCGTGCATAAGAACCGAACACATAAACACTGCGCAATCTATGTTTTTTCGCAATGGGGACGATGAGCATTTTTATCTTGTCCATATCAAAATCAGATGAATATAACCGTTCATTCAAGAGATCGTCGACCGTGCATTCGATTGCATTCGCAATTTTCAGCAAGGTTTCCCCTGTGCATTTGGCAATATCCGTTTTTCCTTTAATAATGTCGTTGAGAGTGCCATACGGAAGTCCTGCCATCTTTGATAACTGATACTTGGTCATATTGTTGCGCCGTAAATAATCATTGATAAGCATATTTCGTTCCTCCCACATACATTATAGCGGTATACCGTAATAAGGTCAATAACTCACACAAAGATATTTTTAATATTTTTGTGTCCTGTATTCCGGGATCGGGGACTGAAGGCCTTTTTTCGTCACATCGGAACTTCGGAGTTTTTCTTCTCCTTTATTTCCGTTACGAGTCCCATTATCTTACCGATATCGATCGGTTTCGCCGTGATAGCGTCCATTCCCGCAGCCTCTGCAAATTGTTTGCTTTCGTCGTCGGTATACGCGGTAAGCGCGATGACCGGCGTTCCGGCAACAGCCTTATCGGGCAGCGCTCTTATTCTTCTCGTCGCCTCAAAGCCGTCCATGATCGGCATCTTTATATCCATAAGAATAAAATCGTAATCACCGGCGGCGGCATTCATCATCTTTTCAACGGCAACGGTTCCGTCATCCGCCGTGTCGACGATCATTTCAAAATCCTCAAGTATTTCCTGAGCGATCTCTCTGTTAAGCTCGTTGTCGTCCGTAAGAAGGACCCTGCAGCCCTTGAAATCATCGGGATCAAAGGAGCAGTCCGGTTCATCGGTTTTGTCTGCGTCGTTCAGTGGTGCAGGTTCCTGGAGTGTTCCGCTGATTCCGAACTGATTGATGAACTCTACAAATTCATACATGGGAAGGGGCCGTGAATAATAATATCCCTGGATATACTGGATTCCTTCCTTGCTTATGCCGTTTGCCTCGTCCTCGTTCTCTATGCCCTCCGCAACGATGGGCAGTCCGAGACGCTGCGCCATATCCGCTATCGCGCCGATAACGTCCTTTGCCTTCTGGCTCGCAAAATACGCCTTTGACATCTCTATGTCGAGCTTGATGAATTTGACCGGCATTTCAACGATGTAAATAAGATTGGATTCTCCCTTTCCGAAATCGTCGAGAGCGAAATTAAAGCCCCTTGAAACAAGCGCGTCCATATTTTCAAGCAGGGTGTCCTTTGCTTGGCTTACGGCGGTCTCGGTTATCTCAAAGTTTATGAAACCGGTGTCGATTTCATAACTGTCCACGATCCTGCATATCTTACCCGCCATATTGCTGCTGTCGCACTGAACTGCCGAAAGATTTACGTCTATACTTGTAAGTCCGAGCTTTTCCATATCGTTTTCTTTAATAAAAGCGCAGACCTTTTCGAGGACTATTTCGCCGAGCTCCATGATCTGTCCCGTGGTTTCGGCAACCGGGATGAATATAGCGGGTGAAAGATAACTGCCGTCGGGCTTTCTGATTCTCACCAGAGCCTCCGCGGAGGTTATTTTTCCGGTTGCGTTATTGTAGATGGGCTGCATAAAGACTTCGACTCTCTCGTCCTTTATCGCCTCGTCAATCTCATTTTTGATTATGCCGATCTCACGGTAGCTGTCTATCATATCGTCGGATACGTGGATAACGGTGGAAAGTCTCGCAACGTGATTGCTTCTCATGTAGCCGATAAAATTGTATAACTCGTTGGCGGACATGAATTGTTTAACACTGCTTATAACGAAAACATTAGCGTCCTTTTCTCCGATATTCGCTTCTCTGCCCATCTCAACGACGTCTCTCGCAATATCATCGAGCATTTTCTCATCCTCGGCAACTATCACGATATTGGAAAAGTCGTTTTTAAACAGAAACAGTCCTTTTCGTGTGGATATATTTGAGATGATTTTCTTTAAATGCGCTTCCTCGAATATATTTTTATTTACGAAATCATTCGATTCGACAAACGAAACGGCGATCAGACCGAAATCATCCGCTATCTTAAAGCGGGTCTCGATATATTCGTGAAAAGCGTTCGAATTGAAACAGTTGAGCCTCTTGTCCAGCTTGCCGTCGGGATTTTCGAGAACGATATACAATATCATGATACCTATCGCCTGAGAGAAACCGACAAGAAGAAGCTCGTTTTTAACGGACTGGACCGCAGCGGCAAGTATCCAGATACATGTAGTGATAATAACGGCAAAGCCTCTTCTTTGGCTGCTTTTTTTTGCAATGTATATTGAGACCGTTAATGTAGATAGGATATAAAAGAGCGTGAAAGCATAGGCGGCAATGACCGCGGGACCGGCGGTGTAAACCTCTGTGCCGTTATCATGCACCTCTATCGGCAGGCAGATCATCAGAATTGATAGAGCGAGTGTGAAACAGGAAAGAATGCTTACCAATCGTCGATGATTTTTCACGTTACTGTTAAGATCGATGCAAACGTAGGCGAAGTTTATGACCCCCACCCACGGCAGCGAAATGACGTATGCCTTACAGATCAGATGGAGAAGCGTAACGTCTATGTTCTCTTTGAAATATATTGCCACTACCGAAAGAATGTCGAGCGAAAGACAAATCATGGACACTATCATCAGCCATAAAAAGTCATGTTCGGACGGCAAATGCAATGTTTTGTGGCTCTTGAAAAGGATGAAAAGAAACAAAACGATTACGAGACCGCATGTCTGCATCAAAACATTCATAAATTACTCCTTGATGATTCCGACGAGAGTCGAAATCATTTCTTTTATATTTATCGGTTTCGCTACATGTCCGTCCATTCCGCTTTCGAGCGCCTTCTTTTTATCTTCATCAAAAGCGTTTGCGGTCAGGGCGATTATGGGAATATGTCTGTCTGCGATTCTTCTTATTGCCTTCGTTGCCTCATATCCGTTCATTTTCGGCATCTGGATATCCATCAGTATCAGATCGAAGCCGTCGCTTTTTCCGGCTGTCGCTTCACGGACGGCGTCAACGGCGGCCGTTCCGTCAACCGCTTCCGAAACGATACATCCGTATTCTTCGAGGATATCCTTCGCTATCTCGCGGTTAAGCTCGTTGTCTTCAACGAGAAGGACTTTTTTGCATTTCAGTATATCCGGATCCGGCGAATCCGACGAAACAGTCAGCAGCTCACCGTCTTCTGTGCTTCTGAAGTTGAAATGCACCGTTACCGTTGTGCCTACACCGAGCTGACTCTCAACCTCAATGCTTCCGCCCATCATTTCCACAAGATCCTTGGTTATCGCCATTCCGAGCCCCGTGCCCTGAATACCGCTTACAGTGGATGTGGAGGATCTTTCAAACGGTTCAAAGAATCTTTCGAGGAACTCCGGCGACATACCGATTCCCGTATCCGTAACCCTGAAGTCGCACAAAAATCTTCCTTTTTCGGCTCCGGGAACCTCCTCCAGCGAAATATCGACCCTGCCTCCGGGATTCGTATATTTGATCGCGTTGGAGATAACATTAAGCATTATCTGATTTATCCTCAGCTCATCGGCGTAAAAGTATCTGTCACCGATATCCCCCTCGAGACGGTAATCAAGCTCTATCTTCCTTTCCTTCGCGCTCTCGGTCGCTATTTCCATTGTCGTCTTCGCGGCTTTACGGACATTGACCGGCTTTTCGTTCAGCTGTATCTTACCTGATTCGATGCGGCTCATGTCGAGGACGTCGTTTATAAGGCTGAGAAGATGCTTGCTCGACGAAAGGACTTTTTCAAGATAATCCTCGACCTTGTCTTTGTCGTCTATATATTTCTTTGCCATCTCGGTAAATCCGATTATGGCGTTCATCGGCGTTCTGATATCGTGTGACATACTTGACAGGAATACGGATTTTGCCTTGTTTGCGGCCTCTGCCTCCTCTTTCGCGCTCTCAAGTATCTTGGACTGTTCCTCCTGAGCTTTTGCGAGCTCGTCCATATTGTGAACGCCTATGAGGAAGTTTTTGTCGGTCTTCCAGTCGCCGGTGTATATGATTTTTAACTGATAATATGTTGTAACGCCGTTCCTGACGATTCGGTAGTTATGGAAGAAGGCGTTTTCCGTTGAAAACTCGCGTTCGATATTCGCGGGCGAAAGAGCGTCGATAAACGCCTGCTTATCCTCGGGGATGATATTAGCGGCAACGGCGGTAACATAGTCGGAGTAGTCCATTTTCGATTCGAGAAGCGGATTTCTCTGCAGGTATGCGTCGCTCATTCGTATCGTTTCGATGTCTCCGCGGATCGTATCGACATGAAATACGGCTTCGTAGTCGTCGGAAAGACCGCTTATAAATCCTTCACGCTGCTTATACTGCAATTCTTTTCTGTAGGTTTCGTCTATAACGGAAAAGCCGAGCGCCACTGCTTGCGGCTCCCCGTTTTCCGAACCGACCTTAACGAATTTCATTTCGGAATAGAGATTCTGGTCGTTAAGATAGGTGGTAACAAACGATTTCTGATGACGCAGGCTCTTTTTTATGTTCTCAATCGAACCGGCAAGAAGCATCTCCGCCCTGCTTTCCTCGGCAACCGTTTTTTCAACGTATCTGCTGAAGGCCTCCGAATAGGACATATCCTTGAATTCATCCGCGAAGAAAAGTCTTGTTCTGTCGTTCATCGTATATGGCGTAAGCTCGTCGGTGGTGAGGTCTATATAGTAGACGGACGTATACTCGGAAGCCAGAATGTTGATGATTTCGAAGTTCATTTCTCTTTCGGCGTTTTCTTTTATGCCGCGGCTGATTTCATCATGCTTGTCGGCAAAACCGAGCGCCACCGCCTGCGGGTTTTCATCGTCGCCGACCTTGACGAATTTCATTTCGCAGTAACGCGGCTCTCCGTTATTGTCGGAACGGTAGGTCGTGATAAACGTCTTTTTGTCACGCAGCTCGGAAAGGATGTTATACACAGAGCCGGCTTTGAGCATCATCGGCTTGTCTTCGTCATACACAAGAGTATCGACATACATTTTGAAAGCGTCGGTATATTTGATTCCCGAACGGAATATCTGACCGAATTCCGATTCCGTCTCCTCGTTCATCGTATAAGGATTGAGGTCGTCGGTCGTCATGTCGATATAGTAGACGGACGTATACTCGGAAGCGAGGATCTCGATTATATCCATATTTCTTCTGCGTATCGCCTCTTCCTCGATTCGGCTGCGGAGTTCGTCATCCTTATCGGCAAAGCCGAGCGCCACCGCCTGCGGGATACCGTCTTCGGCGCCCACCTTAACGAATTTCATTTCGCAGTATCTCGGAGTTCCGGAAGTGTCGGAACGGTAGGTCGTGATAAATGTCTTTTTGTTTCCGAGCTCCCACATTATGTTGCCGACCGAGCCTGCCTTGAGCATTCTCGGTTTATCCTCGGCAACTACGACGGTATCGACATACATTCTGTATGCTGCCGAGTAACGCATATTTTTGAAAAGAACGCCGAATTTGTTTTCGGTTTCGCTGTTCATGGTATAAGGCGTAAGCTCATCGGTCGTGAGGTCGATATAGTAAACGGACGTATACTCGGACGCGAGTATCTCAATGATTTCCTGATTCCGCTCGTTGATTTTTTCCTGCCTGATTTTCTCGTCCTTATCGGCAAATCCGAGAGCCACGGCAGTCGGCTTGGCAAGCTCGTCGCCGACCTTGACGAATTTCATCTCGCTGTATCTGCCGTTCGCCGAGCGGTATTGGGTAATGAAGGTCTTCTGTTTTTCAAGCATCTTTCTGATGTTCGCCACAGAGCCGTTGCGAAGCA
>JAZQQT010000085.1:0-4413 GCA_045629205.1 Eubacteriales bacterium | reverse complement strand
CTCTCGATAACGACTGCGACCGCGTTTTTGCCGCCGAATACCTTCCGGGCCAGTTCGACCAGCGCGCCGATTCCGCAGCTCAGTGTATTCAGATAATTTCGCAGGGCGAACGTCCTCTCGTCAGAACCGCCCGCATATATATGCTTTACGGCAGTCTTTCCGACGGCGACGTTGCCGAAATCAAAAAGTACGTCATCAACCCCGTCGAATCCCGCGAAGCGTCTCTCGACCCGGTTGACACTCTTAAAGTCGAATACGACATACCTACAGAGGTCGCCGTTCTCGACGGTTTCAACGATCTCGATGAAAAGGGACTTGTCGATTTCGTCCGTAATTACGGCCTTGCGATGGACGAAGGCGATATCGCTTTCTGTCAGAACTATTTCAGAGGCGAAAAACGCAATCCCACGATAACCGAAATCAGAATGATCGACACCTACTGGTCTGACCATTGCCGCCATACGACCTTCAACACGATAATCGACGGCGTAACATTCGAAGATGATCTTTTGCAGAGGGCATATAATGACTATATCGCCACCCGCAGGGAACTTAATCGCGTTAAACCGGTCACTCTTATGGATATCGGCACTCTTGCCGCAAAATATCTCAAAAAAACGGGCAGACTCGATAAACTCGACGAGTCCGAGGAAATCAACGCCTGCACCGTTAAAATCGAAGTTGAAGTCGACGGCGAAAAACAGCCGTGGCTCCTACTCTTCAAAAACGAAACTCACAATCATCCTACCGAAATCGAGCCTTTCGGCGGCGCTGCGACATGTATAGGCGGCGCCATCCGTGACCCGCTTTCGGGCAGAAGTTACGTTTACGGCGCAATGCGTGTCACCGGAGCGGCAGATCCGCTGAAACCGGTAAGCGAAACACTGAAAGGAAAACTCCCTCAGCGTAAAATCGTTACTACTGCCGCTGCCGGATATTCTTCCTACGGTAACCAGATAGGTCTTGCCACCGGTATCGTAGATGAAATCTATCACGACGGTTATGCTGCAAAACGTATGGAAATCGGAGCGGTTATCGGTGCCGCTCCAGCCGAAAACGTCCGTCGCGAAAGACCGGAGCCCGGCGATATCGTTATCCTTCTCGGCGGAAGAACGGGACGGGACGGCTGCGGAGGTGCAACCGGCTCATCAAAATCCCATACTGCTCAGTCACTCGAAACCTGCGGCGCGGAGGTTCAGAAGGGAAACGCTCCCGAAGAACGCAAGCTTCAGCGCCTTTTCAGAAATAAAAAAGCGTCTCTTATGATAAAACGCTGCAACGACTTCGGTGCGGGAGGCGTGTCTGTAGCCATCGGTGAACTTGCCGACGGACTCGACATAAATCTTAATGCCGTTCCGAAGAAATACGACGGACTCGACGGCACTGAACTCGCGATCAGCGAATCTCAGGAAAGAATGGCCGTTGTGGTTGCTCCTTCCGATGTTGAGAAATTCAAAAAAATTGCGGACGCGGAAAATCTCGAAGCTACCGTTGTTGCCGTCGTAAAAGCGGAACCTCGCCTTACAATGTCGTGGAACGGCAAAAATATCGTTGATATCAGCCGTGAATTCCTCGATTCAAACGGAGCCGAGAAACATATAGATGTTAATACTGTAAAGTGTAATGACTTTACGAAAGATGTAAGCGACGATTTTGCCGCAGAATATCAAAAAATCGCCGTTGACCTCAATACCTGTTCAAGACGCGGTCTTTCCGAGCGTTTCGATTCCACTATCGGCGCCGGAACGGTTCTCATGCCATTCGGCGGAAAGAATCAGCAGACCCCGATTCAGGCAATGGTTCAGAAGATTTCGCTCGAAAAAGGCCATACCGACGATTGTTCTCTTATGTCATGGGCTTATAACCCGTTCATCTCCGAAAAGAGTCAGTATCACGGCGCATATCTTGCCGTTATCGAATCTGTATGCAAACTCATTGCCACAGGCACGGATTTCAAAGACGTATATTTGACATTCCAGGAATATTTTGAACGTCTCGGCAGAGATCCCAGGCGCTGGGGTAAGCCGTTCGCTTCTCTTCTCGGCGCGTTCGAAGCCCAGAAAAATCTCGGCATAGCTGCCATCGGCGGTAAAGACTCAATGAGCGGAAGTTTCGAAAAGCTTGACGTTCCGCCCACACTCGTTTCCTTTGCCGTTTCAACCGATAAGGTTAAAAACATTGTTTCACCCGAATTCAAAAAAGCAGGCAACAGGGTTTACTGGCTGCCCTGCGAATATAATAAAGACGGTCTTCCCGATACGGAAGCACTCATCGCTCTTTTCGCAAAGGTCAGCGCTTTACTCCGCGGAGGTAAAGCCGTTTCCTGCTTCACCCCGGGAATCGGCGGTATCGCCGAAGCGGTCTTTAAGATGTGTATCGGCAACGGATTCGGATTTGCCTATACAAACGCTCTTTCGGTAAAGGATCTTTTCGGGTATAATTATGCGGGTTTCGTTCTCGAAGCAACCGAAGATATCGACGGCGTCCTTCTCGGCACCGTTACCGAAAATCCCGAAATCAGCAGGGGAAAAGTCGTTCTTTCTCTTTCGGCATTGCAAAAAGCATACGAGGATAAACTCGAAAGCGTTTATTCCTGCAATATTCCCTGCGAAGGCAAAAAAATAGAGAATATTTCATACACGGACGGTTCATTCAAAGTTCCCGCGGTTAAAACGGCAAAACCGAAGGTTCTCATTCCGGTATTCCCGGGAACCAACTGCGAATACGATTCCGCAAAAGCGGTTGCCGACGCAGGTGCCGAGCCGGAAATATTCGTCATCAATAATCTCACAGCCGACGGTATCCGCACAAGCGTCGAAAAATTTGCTGCCGACGTTAAAAAGTCGCAGATAATCTTTGTCCCGGGAGGATTTTCCGGCGGTGACGAACCCGACGGTTCGGGCAAATTCATAACTGCTTTCTTCCGCAACGGAGCGATCAAGGAAGCGGTCACCGATATGCTCGATAACAGGGACGGTCTTATGTGCGGTATCTGCAACGGATTTCAGGCTCTCGTCAAACTCGGTCTTGTTCCTTACGGCAAAATCATCGACACCGACGAAAACTGCCCGACACTCACATTCAATACGATAGCCCGTCATCAGTCACGAATCGTCAGAACAAGAGTCTGCACAAACAAGTCTCCGTGGCTTGCCGGCGTCAGCGTAGGCGATATAATCAATGTTCCGATTTCTCACGGTGAAGGCAGATTCTACGCAAATGCAGACGTTCTCGCTTCACTTGTTGCAAACGGTCAGATAGCAACGCAATACGTTGACCTCAGCGGCAACGCGACAGACGATGTCCGTTTTAATCCCAACAATTCGGCTATGGCAATCGAGGGCATTATTTCTCCCGACGGCAGAGTAATCGGCAAGATGGGACATTCCGAGCGTGTGGGTGCCGGACTTTACAAAAACGTAATCGGAAATTACGATATAAAACTGTTCGAATCTGCAGTAAAATATTTTAAATAACGGAGGACGGAAATGGCATTTTTATCAGATATCGAAATTGCTCAGCAATGCGAAATGAAACCTATTTTCGAGGTGGCAAAAACCGCAAAGGTAGATGAAAAATATCTCGAAGCATACGGAAAATACAAGGCGAAAATCGACTTGTCTCTTCTCATGGATTCCGCAGAGAAAAAAGACGGAAAACTTATTCTCGTAACGGCTATCACTCCCACGCCGGCAGGCGAAGGCAAAACCACCACAACGATAGGACTTGCCGACGGTCTCAGAAGAATCGGTAAAAACGTTACCGTAGCTCTCCGTGAGCCATCTCTCGGTCCCGTATTCGGTGTAAAAGGAGGCGCGGCAGGCGGCGGATATTCACAGGTCGTTCCTATGGAAGACATCAATCTTCATTTTACCGGCGACTTTCACGCAATCGGCGCGGCAAACAACCTTCTTGCCGCAATGCTCGACAATCATATTCAGCAGGGCAACGCTCTCCGCATCGACCCCAAGAGGATCACGTGGAGACGCTGCGTCGATATGAACGACCGTCAGCTTCGTAACGTTATAGACGGTCTCGGCGGCAGAGTAAACGGCGTCCCCCGCGAAGACGGCTTCGACATCACCGTCGCAAGCGAAATAATGGCTGTTTTCTGTCTTGCAAGTTCAATTAACGACCTCAAAGAAAGACTTTCAAGAATCATCGTGGGCTATACCTACGACGACGAGCCGGTAACCGCAGGCGACCTCAAAGCGGTCGGCGCAATGACGGCGCTGCTCAAAGACGCTTTGAAGCCGAACCTCGTGCAGACGCTCGAAGGCACGCCCGCGTTCGTTCACGGCGGTCCGTTCGCCAACATTGCGCACGGCTGCAACTCGGTCATGGCGACCAAGATGGCGCTGAAAATGGGCGATTACACCGTCACGGAGGCAGGCTTCGGCGCCGACCTCGGTG
>JAZQQT010000084.1:0-31239 GCA_045629205.1 Eubacteriales bacterium | reverse complement strand
ATGAGCAGCATTATCCATCATTCGCACAGAATTATAACACATAGTTGTTGCCAAGTTGTTGCCGCCAAGATGTTTGGAATGTTTTTTTGCTTATTACATATTATTATATCCGAAATTTTGGAAAAATGCAATGGAGCTTTTAATAAAGCACACTCTCTTTCCGGCGAATCCCCACGGGATTTGGACCCCTATTGGATATATACAAGACATGGTCCTTAATCACTTATTACAAAAATCATCTTCAAAAATTGAAGTATTTTTGCCTTTTTTCGATGCGAAAACGGACGGTAAAGTATGCCGTTCTAAGAAAATTCTAAGAAAATGTCTAAAAAGTCGTTGAAAATCAACCGTTTTTGAAGGTTTCAAAACGCTTTGATAACAAACGAATGGTTTATGTGCAAACAGCTGATTGATAATAACTGTTTTTAAAAGTCACTATTTTTATATTTCCCTCTTGACAGCGTAACAATGTTATGCTATAATATGACCGTAACATTGTTACGGAAAGGAGTGCGGATGGAAAAACGAGCAGAAAAAATTGGCGAATGTGAAGGAAATTTAATCTCAAAGAAGCAACTGCTTGAAAAGTACGGTTTTTCCTACGGTGCTTTGTACCGCTGGAAACGTATGGGACTCATTCCCGATGAATGGTTTATCAAGCAGGCGACGAGCACGGGGCAGGAAACCTTTTTCCCGGAGAAAAAAATCTGTGAAAGAATCGAGTTGATTCTTTCAAAAAAAGACGACGTATCTCTTAATGAATTGGCACAATCCATCAAAGGCTCCGAAAATGAAAACAATGTTCTGATGATTTCCACCAAGTACGGTGAAAAATCGTTTGGGGCAGAAGACATCACGCGGGTAAGAATCCGCACAAAGAACGGTGAAAAAGACATCACCGATACGATTCTTTTATGGTTAAAGGAGGATAAAATATGAATATTTCAGGATCGGGAACGATTGCGGCAGGCGAATACAATGAAGAGATCCACATTAGCGGTTCCGGGCATATCGGCGGTGCCGTCAGATGTACTAAGCTGTCATGTTCCGGTTCGGCCAAAGTCGACGGTGATCTGGATGTTACCGGAGACATCTCGGCTGCGGGCTTCTTTTCGGTGCATGGGAACGTCCGCGCCGGAGGGCAATGCAAAATGTCCGGCGCTGTAAAAATTTACGGTGACATAAAGGCCAATACGCTTAATAACAGCGGTTCAGTGAAAATTGGCGGAGGCATTGAGGCGGAAACCGTCGTGGTTCATGGATGCCTGAATTGCGGGGGACTTCTCAACGCCGAGAATGTGGAAATCAAATTTGAGGATGGCGGTCATGCGGCGGCTGTCGGCGGTGGGAAGATCACTATATGCCGGAAAGGCAAACAACAAAAAAGGGCGTTCAGACTGCCGCTGTTCAAGCGTATAGCAGCGCAATCCTGCGGCCTTTTTACGGTGGATGAGTCGATTGAGGGTGACACCGTCGCGGTAGAGTATGTCAGCGCAAATACAGTCACGGGCAGAGTTGTGTCAATCGGCGAGGGGTGCGAGATCGGTACTGTCCGATATGGCGAAGAAGTGGAAATCTCTCCGGACGCAAAGGTGGAACAAGTAGAAAAAGAGGGATAATAGAATTGATTATTCTATTAAATCCATCCTAAAAGAATTGCGCACGAGATATTATAAATGGGGAAAACGACGTTTGGTCGTTTTTTCAATGATATCCGTTCCTGTCGGAACGGGTGATATATCTTCGATATGATATCGCACTTCGTGTGATGATATGCGACTGCGGCGTATGAGGAACGGACATTATATCATATTCGAGCAAGGCGAGAATATATCATGCGGTGAAGCCGTATATCATATCGCGTCAGCGATATATCATTAAATTTCACGAGGGTTCAACACCATCCATCATTTTTTCCGAAATATCTTTTTCGTAGTCTAATCCCAAATGAAAAATGACTTGGTATCATCCAAGTCATTTTTTATAATTAAATCACAATTAATTCTGCGCTATCTGAATAATATCTGAGATTCAGAGCGTAATATACTCTATTTGATAACCTTATTTTACTTTAAAAACATTTCCGAAGCATGACGCAGCCTTATTACTTCCCGAACGAGGAACTGCAACAAGCTTATAATAACATACAGTCTTCGGAGCAGATAAATCCGTATATGTTGTAAAAATCGTAGTTCCGATGAGTGTAGACGGACCGTTTTCGGAATCGGCTCTGTAAACCTGATAAGAATATGCGCCTGAAACAGCTTTCCAATCAATTATCGGTTTTTCGGTAAAAAGAGTGCGACTTGATTTTGTGATAACAGGCGCTGCAAGAGCATTCAACATTATACCGACATCGATGGGATTCTCGTCAAATACGGGAACGGTGCGAGCTATATCTTCCATAAATCCTTTGAAAAATTTTCTCGTTCTGATCGGTTCACTGATAACAAAATTACCGATAATACTGAAATGGTCATCATCTCTGTCGGGATGAACAAGCCATATTCCGGAAGAGATATCATTGACGTTATAATCCTTATGGGATGCGCCGAGCGGATATCTGGAAGAAATGGTATTCACCATGCCGTCATTCGCCATCCAGCTTGTATCCATTCCGCCGTAATAACTGCCGTCGACAGTATAGGCAACTTCACCGGAATTCTTATATGTGCCCATCGTCATTGAGAACGGGAGCAAAACAAGCATCATATCTGCCTTAGGCATATATGCTCCGCCTGCCTTATATGACTTATCACAAGCATAGGAAAAATAGTAAACATTAGAGTATGTTTTCCAATGCAGTTTCATTTTGTTTGTGCCTTCAACTGTCAGGTCGTAGAACGCCTGGTCACTAGCGGCAAGAAAACCTTTTTGCGCCAAAAATGAGAATTTAGTTTCGATATCAGATCCGGGTATGGATGTTAAGCCAAACTGTTCAAGCTGGAAATCATAAATGTTTGCAATGGCCGTATCTCCGGTGAGATTTGCGAGAAGAGCAAGCAGACCGGACATCAACGGCATAACATCGTCATTTGCGGTAATAAATGTTGTTCCGTTAAGAACACCTGCAAGCGATGTTACGGAATTAATTAGATACTCACCATGATAGTCACCCCAAAAGAGAGGGGAAATATAATCGTGCCAATCACCGCCGTAAAGAGCAGACTGTTCTTTACCCCAAGCTATTTCGTCTGCATCGCCCTCTGCAAGCAAAGCGAGGAATTCAAGCGCTGTGGGTCCTCCGAAACTATGGCCGACAAGATTGATTTTATTATCATAAAATCCGATAACTTTTCCGTCTTCGAATATCGGGCCCCAGCTATTAATCTGCGGATCACCGGTATAATCTCTGCCGTAACGTTCATGTTTAATGGTATAACCGAGAGAATCAAATTCATCATTACAATTGTCAGCATGCGCCTGACC
Organism: Eubacteriales bacterium; assembly: GCA_045629205.1. Classification (GTDB taxonomy): domain Bacteria; phylum Bacillota; class Clostridia; order Oscillospirales; family UBA644; genus JAZQLP01. The sequence goes on along the minus strand of JAZQQT010000084.1, from coordinate 27,810 downwards.
GTAGTCAACACGCGTGCCGGTCAACTGAGCGAACAATTCACAGCAACGGTCGTGAGCACTGGAAATCGGTCCCATCGTTGCTACATAAATATCATAACCGAGTCCGGTGAGGTATGCAGGCATATTACCGGATGCAAGTCCCCATCCGGAATAAACTTTTGTAAGTCCGTCCTCCGGACCCCATCCGAGCAATCCATGAACCAAAACTGTTGTGTAATCATCTCCGCTGTCTTTTACCGGTTCGGCGGCAGATACCGTCATACAAAACAAAGAAAACAGCATAATCAGTGCAAGCGCTAAAGATAAAACTTTTTTTGCGAAAGTAAACTTCATAAAAATGACCCCCTTTTCTATTAATTTTTTTTGATTATAACACACATTAAATATTGCGTCAATAAAATATAACAATAAAATTATTGGTTTTTGTTTGAATAAGCGAATCCGTTTACAAAATCAACAGCATTTTTACCTGCCTTTACCGAATCTTTTGTAACGTTATCTACAAGGTCGTAAACACGCAGGACATTTCCGCAGGCAAACACTCCCGGCATATCGGTCTGAAAATCTTCTCCGACTATCGGTCCTGAGGTTTTTGAATTCATCGAGATACCGGCTTTCGCTGTTATCTCGTTTTCGGGTATAAGTCCGACGGATAAAAGCAACGTATCACACGGTATATATTCTTCAGTCCCTTTAATCGGATCAAGATTGTCATCGACAGAAGCAACCGTAACGCCTTCGACTCTGTCCTTACCGTGTATACATATAACCGTTTTTGAGAAATACAGCGGAATACCGAAATCATTGAGGCACTGTTCGATATTTCTTTTGAGACCGTTTGACGTCTTCATAACCTCAAAAACGCCTTTGACTTTCGCTCCCTCGAGAGTCATTCGCCTTGCCATAATAAGTCCGATATCTCCGGAGCCCAATATTACGACTTCCCTGCCCGGCATATATCCTTCGATATTAACGTAACGCTGCGCCGTTCCCGCAGTAAATATGCCAGCCGGACGGCTGCCCGGAATACGAAGCATACCACGTGTTCTTTCCCGGCATCCCATAGCAAGAACGACCGATTTTGCCGTGATATTGAGAAGTCCGTCAAAAGAATTGACAGCCGTAACAACTTTATAACCGTTTGATTCTTTAAGCGAAAGAACCATCGTATCGGTTTTAATTTGTATATCAGTCTGAGATATTTTATCAATATACCTTTGGGCATATTCGGGACCGGTAAGTTCTTCGTTAAAAACATGAAGTCCGAAGCCTGCGTGAACGCATTGACGGAGAATACCGCCGATGCAGGTATCACGCTCTATAATCAGAATATCTTTTATTCCGTTTTCATAAGCCGACAGTGCCGCCGCCATACCTGCCGGACCGCCGCCGATAACGGCAATATCAACATTTATATTCATAGTTGTTCCTGCTTTCGGATAATATAAGAGGTGCCGCCGCATTTTGTTATTTCGGTTTTATCCTTATCCAGTTCGCGAGAAAGTATGTCAAGCACCCTCGGACTGCAGAAACCGCCCTGACACCTGCCCATTCCGGCGCGGACACGGCGTTTGATCCCGTCAAGATCGACAGCTCCGACCGGCCGACGAATCGCATTAACGATATCGCCTTCAGTTACAGTTTCGCATCTGCAGATTATTCTCCCGTAAAGAGAGTTTTCGGAAACAGCTTCTTCCTTTTCCTCATCTGTCATTTCACGGAATAATCTGATTTTTCTTTCGGTATTGAATTCAGAACGTAATTCATTATTAATCAAACCTTTTCGGAGAAGAAGTGAAACGACATATTCTCCCGTTGCAGGTGCTGACGTAAGTCCCGGAGATTCGATCCCAGCGACATTGAGAAGATGTTCATCCGCATCCGAAAAGCCGATAATAAAATCTCCGGTATTTCCTATGGCGCGAACCCCGGCAAACACCGTTATACTGCTTTTTTCGGTTACCGAAGGAACGGAACGTTTTGCGCCTTTAAAAGCCTCGGAAAGTCCTTCCGAGGTATTGGCATTATCGTCTTTGTCGGGGATATCAATCGCTGTGGGACCGACGATAATATTACCGTCTACCGTCGGAGAAACAAGAATACCTTTTCCGTAGGCGGAGGGAGAACGGAAAACAACGCGGCTTACAATATCTCCGCAGTTTTTATCGAGAATCGAATATTCTCCCTTTCTGGCTTTGATTGTAAACGAGCTATCACCGAAAAGGCCTGCTATGTAATCGGCATATACACCGGCACAGTTAATGGCATATTCAAAAGAAACCGATCTTCCGTCTTTGGCAAATATTTTTCCGTTTTCAACTTTGCAAACATCAAAGGCGCGATAAAAATCAGCCCCGTTGGCAACCGCGACATCTGCGGCGGCAGCACATAATTCAAACGGAGAAACAACACCTGCAGTCCTGCAAAAAAGAGCAGACGTAGTATCGGAATTTAGATTCGGTTCTTCAGAACAGGCTTTTGCACCGTCCCATATTTCGATATCATCAGTTGAAATGCCGTTTGCAATACCGCGATTATACAGGTTTATAACATTTTTGTCTTCATCGGCACCGGACGCGACAACGAGAGAACCGATTTGCCGGAACGGAATTGCCATAATATCGGCAAGTTCACGAATCAATTCGTTACCTCTTATATTCAGCTTCGCTTTCAGTGTGCCAGGAACGGCATCGTATCCGCCGTGAACAATGGCACTGTTGGCTTTTGTGGAACCGGAAGCAACGTCGTTTCCCTTTTCAAGCATACAAACGGAATCGGTATATCTTGTTATTTCACGGGCAACCCAAGCACCGGTAACACCGATACCGATTACCGCAAATTTATATTTATTTTCAAACATCAAATTAATCGTCCTTTATTGCGAATTTAAGAGTTTTCTCCGGTCTTCGACGAACGCTCATAACAAGACCGAGTCCGATGAAAAGACTGAGAACGGAAGAGCCCCCGTAGCTCATAAACGGAAGAGTTATACCGATAACAGGCGATACGCCTATGCACATTCCTATATTGATACAGGTCTGCAGCATAATCATCGAAGCAATCATAATACAAATATAAAAACCGCTTTTTTTTGTTGCTTCCACGCCGTTTTTACCTATAAGAAACACGATAAGGAATATAAGAAATAAAACACCGACACAGCCTATAAATCCGAATTCTTCACCGACAACGGCATAGATAAAGTCGGTATGATCTGCCGGTAACGCCGAATTCTGCGTTTGAATCCCCTGTCCCAATCCCTGTCCGAATAACCCGCCGGAGCCTATCGACAATCGGGAAAGAAGGGGCTGATAACCGTATTTAAGAGGGTCAAGTTCAGGCTGCAATCCGTATAGAATACGTGCCTTCTGATATTCCGAGAAGAAAGACCATACAACCGGAACGGCGATTACCCCGCCAACTCCGGCTATTATCAGATAAAGATATCTGATACCGGCAATAAACATTATAATTATAAACGCGCCGAGATATATCAAAGAACTGCCGATATCTTTCTGAAGGACGACCGGAACAAAATATAAAAGAAAATGAAGACATAACAAAATTATATTTCGGAATCTGTTGAGTTCGGAGCCAATCTTTTCTATATGAGCACCCATTGTTATTGCAAATGCCATTTTTGTGAATTCCGACGTCTGCACGTTGATTATACCGAAGTTCAACCAGTTTTTGTTTCCTCCTATTTCATCCGCAAAAACGGCGGTCAAGAACAAAGCAATCGATGACAAAACCGCGATAGGCAACCAGAATTCACACAATCGCTCGTAATCTATAAGTGAAACAATCACCATAATCACAAGTCCGATGCAAATGCCGGCAAACTGTATAATAACGTTTCTGCCGACAGTTCCCGTCGCACTTCTGATGACTACGACACTGAAAAGAGAAACTGCAAGCACAACGAAAATCAATAAAAAATCCAAAGAAGCAATATATTTCCAAATAACGGAAAAAATGCTTTTTTTCCTGGATCTGCCTGATGCCATCTGTTCTCCTTTCTATGATAGGACTCCGGAGCCTTGAATAATCAAGGTTCCGGAGAATAAATATTGTATATAAAGATTAACCGAATTATACGCCAGCTTTTGTTCTTCTGAGTTTTTCGCCATCGGTGAAGTTTCTGACAGGAGTATAATCTTTAAGGGGCATGATTCTTTCGTGAACCGCATCAATGATCCAATCAGGCTGCGGGAAGAAATGCTGTTCAAGTTCGTATGCGGGAGTAATCCAGTTTCTGGAACCGATAACAACCGGCGGAGCATCGAGATAATCAAACGCAAGTTCGGAAATCGTCTCTGCCATTTCCTTAAGGATGGAGTTTCTCTCAACGGCATCGGAAGCGAGAAGGATTTTACCGGTCTTTTTAACAGACTCAATAACTTTGTCGTAATTGAAAGGAACGATGGATCTTGCATCGATAACTTCAACGGATACGCCGTGTTTTTCTTCGAGTTCTTTTGCGGCTTTAAGAGCTGTGTAAAGAGTAGAACCGACTGTAAGAATTGTCAGATCGGAACCGGTCTTTTTGATATCGGGTTCGCCGATCGGTATTTCGTAATATTCTTCGGGAACGCCTCCTTCATGGAACTGTTCGCCGATATCATATACTCTCTGGCTTTCGAATACTATAACGGGGTCTGTTCCGTTAAGAGCAGAGTTAAGAAGACCTTTTGCATCGTAAGGAGTTACGGGGAATATTGCTTTGAGACCCGGAATATGAGCCACAAGTGAGCACCAATCCTGAGAGTGCTGCGCACCGTATTTGGATCCGACGGAAACACGAAGAACGATAGGCATCTTAAGAAGTCCGGCGCTCATTGCCTGCCATTTAGCGAGCTGATTGAAGATTTCATCACCGGCGCAACCGAGGAAGTCGCAATACATAAGTTCAACGACAGCGCGTCCGCCAGCCATAGCGTAGCCGACTGATGTGCCGACGATAGCAGATTCGGAAATGGGTGAATTGAAAAGTCTGTGATAAGGAACAGCTTCGGTAAGTCCTCTGTAAACGGCATATGCACCGCCCCAGTCTCTTACATCTTCGCCGTAGCTGACAAGAGTGGGATCTTTATAATATCTGTCGTAAATAGCTTCGAATAAACCGTCTCTGAGCTGGAACACTTTGTTCTTGGAAACAGGTTTGCCTTCTGCGTCGAAGCCCCAGCGTTCTTTCTTTGCGATTGCTTCTACTCTGGAGTTCTGACCCTTAGGCTGGAGCATATCGGGTTCTCTGTCTTCCATCTTTTCGATTTTCTGGTTGGAATACATAAGCTTTTCGATAGCATCGGGCTCTTTGAAGATATTCATTCTGGGTGAAATATCATCATTTGTTGCAAGTGCGAATACTTTTTCGATAACTTTGATAACAGCTTCGTCCTGAGCTGCGATGGATGCTTCGGTAGCAACGCCTGCTTCCTGAAGTCTCATAGCAAATGCAACTGTAGGATTCTGTGCTTCCCAAGCTTCGATTTCTTCTTTTGTTCTGTATGTGGAAGAGTCTGACGGAGAATGTCCGCAGGTTCTGTAGGTAACGGTATCAAGAATAACAGGTCCCTGTTTCTTATTGATTATATCAATCTTTCTGCCCATTGCTTCGATAACGGCAAGAGGATTGTAACCGTCAACTTCTTCAGCGTGCATTTCATCGGGGTTGATTCCGGCGCCGATTCTTGCAAGGATATCAAAAGGCATTGTTTCGCCTTTTGTCTGACCGCCCATGCCGTAGAAGTTATTAAAGAAATTGAAAATGATGGGAAGACCGCCGCGATGAGCTTCGTCCCAAAGTTTTGTGAACTGATCCATTGCCGAGTACATCATTGCTTCCCAGACAGGTCCTCTACCGAGTGCACCGTCGCCGACATTGGAAATTACAACACCCTTTTTGTTGTTGACCTTTTTGAACAATGCAGCGCCGGTAGCTATTGTTGCGGAACCGCCGACGATTGCGTTGTTGGGATAAATACCGAACGGCAGGAAGAACGTATGCATCGAACCGCCCAAACCCTTACTGAAACCGGTTTCTCTGCCGAATATTTCCGCAAGAGCACCGTATGCAAGGAAGTAAACAGCAAGCTCTTTAACAGAAGAAGCTTTACAGTTATCTTCGACTATTTTAAGTGCTCTGCCGTCCATAAAGTTCTTCATTGCGTCGTAAAGTTCGGCATCTGAGAGCTTATTGATAGCGGAAAGACCTTTTGCAAGAATTTCGCCGTGGCTTCTGTGAGAACCGAAAATATAGTCATCAACGCCGAGCAGATATGCCTGACCGACTGCAGATGCTTCCTGTCCGAGTGAAAGATGAGCAGGACCGGGATTGTTATATTTCATTCCTCTGTATTCGCTCTTGGTCTTTACTTCGTTGAGCATCGTTTCGAATTCTCTGATGAATCTCATATCATGATAGATACGGTGGAAGTCATCGTTTGAATACTTTTTTGTTTCATCCGCAATTGTTTTCTTATATTGATTGAGTTTGATATCCTTGAATTTAAGGACACCGGGCTGTCTGACAACATTCGGATCGATATACTGACTTTTTGGCATGACATTTATCTCCTTATTTGACCTTATTTATACATTCTTTAATGATTTCGCTTACTGTAGGATGCGGGAATACCTGTTTTTTAAGATTATCAACCGTCATACGGTTTTCAACCATCATTGCTGCGCCGTATATAATTTCGGAAGCATAAAAGCATATCATATGAACGCCGATAACGGTGTTATACTTTTTATCTATAACGACTTTGCAAATACCGTCCCCTTTTTCATTTTCGGCAAGATATCTGCCGGAATATGCCATCGGCAATGAAATTATCTGAACGGCAATACCCTTCTTTGCGGCAGATTCTTCGGTTTCACCGACAGAACCGACTTCGGGGTTCGTATAAATAACCGAAGGAATCGCGTCATAACTCATTATATCCTTTTTGCCGAGAATGGTATTGACGGCAACATCGGCTTCACGATATGCGGTATGCGCGAGCATAATTTTTCCGTTTACGTCACCGATGGCGTAAATGCCGCTCACATTTGTTTTAAGATGAGAATCGGTAACAATCGCGCCGCGTTCGATGGCAACGTTAAGGCTTTCCAGACCGTAACCACGCGTAACGGCTCTTCTGCCGATTGACATAAGAACCTTGTCGGCCGGAACATCAACGGTTTTGCCGTCTTTTTCGTATGTAACGGCATTTTCACCGACTTTAACGACTTTTGAGCCCAGACAGAAGGTAATGCCTTTTTTCTGATAATTGTTTAAAAGAATAGCGGAAATTTCTTTTTCGGTTGGACCGGCGATTTTATCGAGCATTTCTATAACAGTTACTTCAGATCCGACTGAATTGAAATATGAAGCCATTTCAAGTCCGATAACGCCGCCGCCGACGATAACGAGTTTTTCGGGAACTTTGTCGAGGCTGAGAATCTCCCTGTTTGTGAGAACTATTCCCTTTTCAAAATTTTCCTTTACACCCGGAATCGGAGGCATAACAGGTTCGGAACCTGTTGCGATAATAAGATTCTTTGCTGTATATTCGGTTGTTCCTACAGAAACGGTAACTGTTCCGTCTGCATTTTTACCCTTGATAATACCTTCGCCTTCAACCATTTCAGCTCCGGCAGCTTTTACACCGGCTTTAACACCGCCGACGAGTTTTTTGACTATTCTGTCTTTTCTCGCCACAGCGACAGAGTGATCGAAAGTGACTTTACCGTCGATTTTTACTCCGTATTCTTCGCCGTGAACTGCGTAATCATATGCTTTTGCGGTATAAAGAAGGGACTTGGAAGGAATACATCCCTCATTAAGACAAACACCGCCGAAATGTTCTTTTTCGATAACTACGGTTTTCAGTCCTGCTTTTGCAGCTGTTTCGGCAGCATGATATCCGCCCGGTCCGCCGCCAAGAACGATTACATCATACATTGTAAATCATCCTCCTATTTTGCAAGCAGTAAAGAGAAATTTTCGAGAGCCGTGCAAAGATCTTTAAGGAATCTTGCGGCAGGTGCTCCGTCGATTGCTCTGTGATCGAATGTAAGGGAAAGACCCATAGCCTGATAATAAACCGGCTGACCGTCGACAAGTTTAACTTTGGTCTGCATATTGTCAACTCCGAGAATACCGGTCTGGGGAGGATTAATTACAGGAGTAAATGATTCTACGCCGAGGCTGCCGAGATTGCTGACGGAGAAAGAACCGCCGTTAAGAAGATCGGGATTGATCGAACCTGATTTTGCATCGTTTGCAAGAGCTTTTGCCTGAGCGGAAATTTCGGCGAGAGAAAGTTTTTCGGCTCCTTTGATAACGGGAACCATAAGTCCTCTGGGCGTATCAACAGCTACACCGAGATTAACGGTATTGAAATATCTGATGGTTTCTCCGAAAAGGTTAGCATTAAGGTCTTTATGATTAAGAATCGTTTTTGCAACAGCATAAAGAACAATATCATTAAGAGTGATGTTACCCATACCGAGCGCTTCTCCGCTCTTTTTGAGTTTTGCGCGGAAAGCAAGAATATCGGTTGCATCAAACGAAGTATTAAGCGTAAGCTGCGCGCCTTCTGTCAAAGATTTTGTCATCTGCTTGGAGATAACCTTGCGAATATTGGGAAGTTTAACGTCTTCGTATTCGCCTGCGGGAGCAGCAACAACAGGAGCAGGTTCTGCGGAAATTTCGGCAACGGCCGTTACACCCGATGCTTCGAGTGCGAAAACGTCTCTTTCGATAATTCTTCCGTTAGGACCTGTAGGAGAAGCAAGACTGATGTCGAGTCCTTTTTTTGCCGCAAGATTTTTTGCGCGGGGAGAAGCTTTGAGAATATCGGATTTTTCCTGAGAAACGGTTACCGGAGCAACTGCCGCAACGACGGGAGCTTCTGCTTTTACTTCCGGTTTGGTTTCTTCGGCAGGTGCGGGCACTGCAGCGCCGGGATTGAACGATGAAGTATCTTCACCTTCGTTTCCTATAACGCATACATTGAGAAGACACTCTACGTCATCGCCTTCCTTGAAGAAAACGTCGATAAGAGTACCTTCGACTTTTGCCTCTTCATCAAATGCCGATTTGTCCGTTTCATAAGAGAACAGGACATCACCGACAGCGACCTTGTCGCCTTTTTGTTTGTGCCACTTGGTAATGATACAGCTTTCTACCGACTGTCCCTGGCGGGGCATAATTACCGGTGTTGCCATACAAAAATCACTTCCTTATCTGAATCTGTTATTAATTATTTGAGCATTACCTGACCGCCGGTTACCGGGATAGCCTGACCGGTCTCGTAAAGTTGTTCCATACAGTAAATAATTGCTTTTGCCACGTCGGACGGCAGACAGCCTTTCTTCATCGGAATCTTTGAAAGATATGCTTTTCTGACGTCTTCAACGTTCTTTGCTCCGGGAACTTTTCCGCTTTCAAGATAAAGTTTAAAAAGACCTTTTTCCGGATCTGACCATAACGGTCCGTCAAAGAAATTGCCGGGGCAAACAGAGTTTACTTTTATATTATATTCGACCAGTTCGAGAGCAAACGATTGGGTAAGACCGATACCGCCGAACTTTGAGCCGGCATATGCGAAATTCTTATTGCTTCCGACAAGTCCGGACTTTGAATTGACCTGAACGATATCTGCAAAGTAATCGTTACAGAATCTGAACTGAATTTTCATAATGCGGGAAGCAAAACGCGAGCAAAGGAAATAACCGGTATAGTTAATAGACATTGAAAGTTCAAAAAACTTTTTGGTCATTTCTTCAAGATTACCGGATCTTGCAATACCTGCATTGCTGACAATACAGTCGAGACCGCCGTAATTTAGAACCGTGGTATAAATCATATTTTTAACGGAGTCTTCGTCTGAAACGTCTGTTTTGACGGCGATTGCTCTGCCGCTGCCGTAAATGTCGCATATTTCACGCGCTTTTGCGGAAGCAAGTTCTTCGTTTAAATCGGCGATTGCGATGTATGCGCCTTCATCAAGTAATTTACGGGCAATTCCCTCTCCGAATCCCTGCGCACCGCCGGTTACAATTACAATTTTATCGGCAATTCTTCCGCCGGTATATCCGTCGCGTTCGCATTTTTTAAATGACGAAAGTTGTTTATCGGCATTCTGTTTTGTATCGGCGCATGAAAAAACGCCTAAATTTTCGATAACTACGAAAGCCGGAGAACAACCGTTTTCATTTTTGTATACGTTGATTATCTTCTCGATTTCGGCATATTGATCTTCGATTTCCGTATAATCGGAAATCGAAACCGAATCCGATACATCATCCGGAATAACCGGAGCGAAAACGACAGTTGAATCAACACTGTTACGGTCTGCGTTATACAAACCCGTAAGCATTCTGATGGCGGGAGCAAGCAATGCGGCTCTCTCTGTCTGGATTTCAGTCAAACTGATATTTTTCATTTTAACGCCTCTGTATATTAATCGATTTCCGGCGCGTTTTCGAGCAGATACTTTTCTGCCTCACCGCACCAAAGATTATTATGTCGTGATACTATTTCGGCAAGAGCTTTAAAGAACGGAGAATGTTCCCCTTCTTTTGCGAAATCGTCTATTGCCATGAGCGGAATGTTTTTGTGTGTATAAATCAATTTTTTACCGCCCGGAATTGATGGAAGGTTAAGCGTGGTTTCACAAACGGCATTTAATCCGCCAATATGTGTTACCATAGCGGCAGGATTGATTTTTTTCTGTTCCATAAGCGCCAAAGCCTCGCGCATATCATCGGTATTTCCGCCGGATGTTCCGCAAACATGATGGCCCGAATAATGAACCTCATAAAAATTAAACAAAGCGGAGAAAGAAGGATCTGTCGGTCCGGCAAAGAAATTAAGACATCCGCCTTTTCCGAGCAATCTGTCTGCCTGTTCGACAACAGGTTTTACAGGTGCGAAAACAAAAACATCATCAAAGCCTTCGCCGCCTGTGAGAGCCTTGAGTTTTTCTTCGGAATCAGGGGCGGAAGTATTCATATAAACAAGTTTGATTCCGTCTTTTGCAGCGTCCTCAACCGAATATAAAGACGCGGCCCTTTCGAGACGGGCATCGTTGATATCGGTAACAACGAGCAGAGACGGTCTGACCGGACCGTGAAGAGCATAATCGACGGCTCCGAGCCCCATAGGACCTACACCGGCAAGAATCGCACAGGTTCCGTTGGGTTTGATACCCATTTTATGAACATAGCTCCCGGGATCCATATGGTATGATGCGTGAAATGCGCCGATAACACACGACATGGGTTCTGCGAGAGAACCGAAGAAAAATTCGTCTCCGCTGTATTTGAGAAGGCAGTCCATTTCGACTGTTTCATGAGGAATTATGATGTATGTGGCATCTCCTCCGGCATTCGGGAAAGAATATCCCGGAGCGGCATAAATATTCGAGGGATGATTCATTGCCGGCTGAATGGAAAATCTGTCGCCGACATTATATTTATCTGCGCAGGCTTTTCCGACCTTGACGATTTCACCGCAGAATTCGTGGCCGAGAATAACGGGGGTTTCGGCAACGTTATCCGGGATCCTTTTATGCTCCGGACCAAGACAAGCGGCTTTATATGAAGACATACAAAGACTGTCGGAAACGACTTTTGCAAGGACCTCGTTATCTCCGATTTCTGGAAGTTCAAAGCTTTCCATTCTGAAATCTTTTTTACCGTATAAACGGCAAGCAGTTGTTTTCATAAGTATATACACCTATTGATAATTATTTTTTATTTCTCAATCCTTTAAAAAAATACGAAAGAATATTTCCGCACTCGGTTGCGGCAACGTCTCCGGTTATCTGAGGAAAATGATTAAACGGAAGAACCGACATATCTGTCATTCCCCCGAGACAACCGAACCTTTTATCTGCTGCACCGAAGACAACGCGGTCTATTCTGGAATTGATAATTGCTCCGTAGCACATGGCGCATGGTTCAAGCGTAACATAAAGCGTGCATCCTGAAAGACGCCATCCGCCGAGTTTTTTACACGCTTTATTTATGGCAGACAGTTCCGCATGACATAATGCGTTCTTTTTTTCTTCCCGTGTATTTTCGGCCCTTGCAATGACAATGCCGTCTTTCACAATAATTGCACCTACAGGAACCTCATTTTTTTTCAATGCAATACCGGCACGTTTCAGTGCTTTTCGCATATAAAATAAGTCCAGTTCTTCCTGCGTCATATTCTTGTATCTTTTCGAACGGATATGTGTAATTTTCTGACTACGGGCGGCTCAAAAGCTGTTTTAAGGACAAGTTCCGCATCAACATCCCCGCCATCGGCAGTCAGATTACTGTGAAAGTAATTACAGCTGTTACGAATGTCGGGCTGAGGCATCGGTAACGGAACGCCCCCGTTGATTATGGCTGAAACCGTCTGAGCGTTTGCGTCGATATAAAGAGGCATTATATCCCCATAAGAAAGTGACATTTTACTGCCGTCACTCACACGAAGATACAACGGATAGACCATATCGGATTTTGTTTTTCGGGAAGCCGAAAAAATCTCGAAGTCGTTACCCTCCTGAACCATGGAAGCGGCAGTAAAAAAGCACAGTTCATCGGTATTTTCCTGGTCGCCGGTAAGATTGAATTCGACAAGAACCTTTTCAGGTTTAACGCTTTTTATTTTATTATTTTTAGTTCGATTGTCTGTCATTAAAAAAATCCTTTGCTGTATACTGTCCGTGAATAACGCGATCGTTTCCCGACAGATCCTTTATGATTTCGGTAATAAATCCGGATTCTTCTGCCAAAGATCTGACGGAATTTCCCTGATCGTATCCGATTTCAAGGAAAAGATGACCGCCGTTTTTAAGTAAAGACGCAGACAGCGGAATAATGCGTTTATAAAAATCAAGCCCGTCCTCTCCGCCGAAAAGAGCAATCTCAGGTTCGGCTTTAACCTGTTCGGATAAGCCATTCATATCATCGGCGTTAATATACGGAGGATTAGATACGATTATATCAAATTTCGACGAAGATAACTTTTGACAAAAAGCATCATCAAAGACATCACCTGAATGAAAAACAGGTTTACACTTAATCGGGATTTTTTCGGCATTGACCGTAAAAACCTTTTCGGAGATTTCGGAAATATCAACTGCATCCAGAATAACATTTTTTTCCGACGCGATTGTCAGCCCGATACACCCTGAACCTGTGCATAAATCAAGAACATGCTGACCGTCTTTTATATGTATCAATGCCGCTTCAACAAGAGTTTCCGTATCAAATCTGGGTATAAGAACTCCCGGTTCAATGTAAAAATCATATTTCCAGAAAGGGGCGATCTTCGTAATATACTGAACAGGTTCTCCGTTCAGCATACGACTGATTCCGCACTCAAGTTCAACCAATGCTTCTTCGGTTACGGGTAAATAACCCGAGAAAGGCATATCGGATCCGCAAATTCCGAAAACAAGCTGTTTTACGGATGACCCGGCATCGGTATAACCTGCCTGCTCTAATCGAAAAGAGGCAACATCGAGCATTTCGCCTGTAAGACCGTGTTTTTTATCTGAAAAAATGAAATCAGTCATGCGGATATGCGCAATCGGGATCATAATTCCCGTTGTCGTCTGTAAGCGAAGCTTTGAGGGCGGCAATTGCAACCTCTATCATCGCGTCATCCGGTTCCGCCGTAGTAATAAGCTGCATGGCTTTTCCCGGCGCACTGATAACTTTTGTTAACCAATTATCGCAATGGCTTGTAAACCTGATAAGTTCAAAGCTTATGCCGGCTACCAAAGGAAGACAAAGTAATTTAAGCAAGAAACGAATCAGCATATTGTCCCAAGTAATAAAAGAAGAAAACAATATACCGACAAGAAAAACGAGGAACAAAAATGCGGTTCCGCAACGGGGATGAAGTCTGCCGAATTTTCTGACATTTTCGACGGTAAGTTCTTCACGTGCCTCAAAGCAGAAAATAGTTTTATGTTCTGCTCCGTGATACATAAACAAACGCTTGATATCTTTCATCTTTGATACAAGCAAAATATAAAAGATAAAGACAATCATACGGACTATTCCTTCGACAAGTCCTTTGAACACACCGAGCTGAAGACCCGCAATATCGGTTAGCAGCCAAACAATCAGCATCGGAAGAACGAGGAACAATCCCAAGGCAAGAACTATGCCGAGAACCATAGAAATCGCAAGAACGATTCCCTCTGTAACTTTATTTCCTCCGGTTTCTTCTTCCAATCCCGCAAGAGATGCCGAACGGGAAATCGTCTTATATCCCATAACCAGACTTTCGACAAATGCCGCGCACCCGCGAATGATCGGCCATTTCAAAACAGGATATTTATCACGGACAGAACCTGAGGCTATCGTTTCGAAAACTATTTCGTTTTGCGGATTCCGAACAGCCATAACCGCTTTTTTGGGGGATTTCATCATAATTCCCTCAATGACGGCCTGTCCTCCGACGTTAGCGTATTTTGCTTTACACTTATCTGACATAATTAATCTCTCACAAACTTTCGGCTGCAATCATATAGAAATAAACAGGCTGACCGCCGTTGACAATCGTGATATCGGCATCCGGAACTTTTTCTTTGATTACTTCCGCCATTTTTTCGGCATCTTCTTCTGTTTTGTCATTTCCGTAATACAATGTTATACAATCCTTACCGACAATATCATCGGCAAGAGAAGAAACACATTCCGAAATATCGTCGCAAACGTATTTGACCGATCCATCGACCATTCCGAGAAGCTGACCCTCTTTTATTTCCTTATCATCAAATACGCTGTCACGCGCCGCAAACGTTATTTTTTCCGTAATAACGTTCCGCATCGCTGAATTCATAATTTCCTGATTTTCGGTCACATCCGCATTTTCATCAAAGGCAAGCATAGCAGCAACACCCTGAGGAACGGTATAACTTTTTATAACAACTATTTTGCGATCTTCTACGATATCCTCTGCCTGCTTTGCAGCCATATAAATATTTTTATTATTAGGAAGAACAAATACAGTTTCGGCAGAAGATTTATTAACGGCATTGATAATATCTTCGGTAGACGGATTCATTGTCTGTCCGCCCTGAACTACGTAATCGGCTCCGAGATCGATAAACATCTGAGTTAAACCTTCACCTGCGGCAACGGAGACAAAACCGTATTTCTTTTCGGGTTTAAACTCTGTTTTCTGCGGTTCTCCGGCAATTTTTTCGGAATGCTGCAACCGCATATTCTCGACCTTGACCATTGAAAGAGCACCGAGACCGAGCGCTTTTGAAATCACTGTGCCGGGATCTTTCGTGTGAACATGAAATTTGACGATTTCATCATCGTCAACAAAAACGACACTGTCGCCGACGGAACAGATATAAGACTTAAACAATGCGACTTTTTCGTCATTACACGCATCGGATTTGTCCACAATACATTCCGTGCAATACGGAAATTCTATATTCACTGTTTCAAAATCGGCAAAATCAGCGCTTTCTTTTGCGGATTCGGCTTCATTACCTTCATCCGTGAAAACGGTGCCGTTTGCAGCAAGAGCCATTCCGCGCATAATAAGGGTAAAACCCATACCACCCGCATCAACGACCTTTGCCTGTTTGAGAACAGGAAGCATATTAGGCGTATCATTGAGAACTTCAGTGCAGACCTCTGCCATTTTATCAAAAAACGCGCCGATCATATCAGCGTTCTGATATTCTTCGGCAAGTTCACTTGCCTTTTCAGACATGACTCGCATAACCGTAAGGACGGTTCCTTCAGTAGGATGTCTGACAGCCTTGTATGCAGCATCTACACCAGCCTTAAAAGCATTGGAAATATCATAAATATCAGCTTCGGTTTTGCCTGAAAAGCTCTTTGCGACGCCCCTGAAAAACAAGGACAGAATTACGCCTGAATTTCCTCTTCCGCCTCTAAGCAATGCAGCTGAAAGCTTTGCCGAACAGTCGGAAAGATTGCCGGAAAAATCGTTTATTTCTTTTTTGCCGGCAAGCATCGTAAGGCTCATATTGGTTCCCGTATCTCCATCCGGAACAGGAAAGACATTAAGGCTGTTTACGGACTCGCGGTTTTTATTTATCAGATTTGCCGCAGAAATAAACATTTCTTTATAAAGATTGCCGTTTATCATCAGAAATTCCTCTCGTTATTTATCCGTAACTTTATCAACGTAAACATTTACGTTTTTGACCGGGAAACCAGATAATTCCTCTACGGTATACTTTATTTTATGAATAATACTGTCTGTAATAGCCGGAATATTGATTCCGTAAACAACCATAATATGAAGATCGATCGAAATCCCCTCCTCATCACAGAGAACACTGATACCTCTGTCGTGGGAATCTTTTGTGAACAGCCCCCAGAACTCTTCGGATGCATTCTTGGATTCCATACCGGAAATACCAAAGCAAGTATTTGCAACAATCGATGTGATTCCGATAACAACTTCATTTGTAATGGAAATAGTACCAAGTTCGTTCGTTTTGGTCAGCATATTATATCTCCTCTCTTAAAAAGGGTCAGACGGACACATACCCCTCCATTTTACTTTAATATCCATTATATAATGTTATTAGATAATATTTTTAATTTATATATGATTTTTTTGTGACATTTGAGCCTTTTTTTATTTCTGTTCATCTGTATCTGTCGAGATACTGAAGAACCTCATCGGCAAGTGAACGGATATCGGATTTAACTTTTGATGTCTTTGTTTTAACGCGGTCCTCGAGAGCAGCCAATCTTCCCGACAATTCTTCCTTGAGAGCAATCTGTTTGTCTGTTTCCCTATTGATAAAATCCATCAACATTGCTGCTGAAGTATAGAACTCATCTTTCGGACTTTCACGAAGAGGATATAAACCCGCATTGTATTTTTCCATAACGGCACCGTATCTCTGATACGCATTGTAAACGGAATCTTCCCACGAAATATAAAGATCACGTTGAGCATTTTCGCCTATCTGCGCAAGATAAGAAAAATCATCACATACAGACATAAGCAAAGCTGCCATAGATTCGGCATTTTCGTCGATCAAAAATCCGTTTACTCCATCGGTAACACCCTCGGATGCGCAGCTGTTTTTTACCAAAACACTTGCCAAAGCGCATGCCGAAGCCTCCCTGACAACTAAACCGTTTGTATCGTAAGTTGAAGGAAAAAGAAACAGGTTTGCGCGGCAATACCATGCTTTTATTATTTCACGATCATAAATCGCGCCCTCGAAAAAGACTTTTTTTTCAAGACCGAGTTTTTCGGAATATAACGTCATCTCGTTTTTATCCGCTCCGGCGCCGATAAAAACCATCCGGAAATCAAAATTATTCTCTGAAAGAATTTTTAATGCGTCAAGAATAATTCTTACACCCTTATACCACATCATTCTGCCGACAAAAATAAAAACAGGGACATCTGACGGTAAATCCAAATGAGAACAAATCTGTTCCGAATAAAAACGTGACACACGGCTTTTTGTGAAATCCACACCGTTCGGCATTACAACATAATCACCCTGATAACCGATATTCCGCAAATTTTCACCGGCGCCCTTGCTTACAGTCCAAACTTCGTCACATGCCGAAATATTATCCACAAGGGCTTTAAGTGCCTGCTCGCGGACAGGCTCGAGTTTAATGATTTTATTTATATCCAAATCAAATTTTGTATGATAAGTCAGAACAATCGGACATTTTACGATTTCCCTCAGACTTCTTGCCAGCATAGTTGACGTTACGGGACAATGACTGTGGATTATCTGAGGCTTTGTATTCTCTATTTCCTTGATAACAGCGGCCGAAAAAGGAAAGCCCATCCTGTAACCGACGTTTTTTCCCGTAGTAAGACTCGGATAACGAATAATCGGATACGGAGCGGAGAGATCGTCTGTTCCCGGATAATACGGAGTTACAACGCAGGCGTTTCCGATCCCGTTATTTATGATATCGGCATAGTTTTTTGTGGCATTCGCAACACCGTCAATGGCATTCGGCGGAAAAGAATCGTTTATAAGGCATACATTATATTTATCCATAGCACAATTCCTCACATAATTCTTCAAACTAATCTTACCACAACAGTAATGGAAAGTCAAGCGAACAACACATTATCCCATTCAATAAAAATAACATAATATGACATAATAATTTTTCAATATGTTAAACAGGTTATTAAAAATAAAGTATATAATATCTAAAGATAAAATAATGAAACATTGATTTCATTTTGATTTTTTACATTTACAGAGGGTAATTATCATGAAAACTATCGGTATTCTCACAAGCGGCGGAGATTCTCAGGGTATGAACGCTGCCGTCAGAGCGGTAACCCGCTCTGCACTCGCAAAAGGAATGAAAGTCATGGGTATCCACGGCGGATACAAAGGTCTTATAACAGGCGAAATCGAGGAACTTACGGCAACTTCCGTTTCCAACACTTTATCAAAAGGCGGCACATGGCTTCAGACAGCCCGTTGTCTTGAATTCAAAGATGAAGCCGGGATTCTAAAAGGTGTTGAAACCTGCAAGAAATTCGGTATCGAAGGAATAGTGGTTCTCGGCGGAGACGGATCATTCAGAGGAGCAAGAGATTTATGTCTGCACGGAATCAAATGTGTTGCAATCCCCTGCACCATCGATAACGATATAGTCTGTTCCGAATATACAATCGGTTTTGACACATGTCTTAATATTTGTCTTGACTGTATCGACAGATTAAGAGACACATGCGCATCCCATGACCGTTGTTCGGTTGTTCAGATCATGGGTAAAAATGCCGGATGGGTTACTCTTGAAGCATCCATACTCGGAGGAGCGACATGCATTGTTGTCCCGGAAATCAAATTCGATTTTCAGAAGGATGTTGTTGACCGCATCAACGCAGGAAAGGCTCTCGGCAAGAAAAACTTTATCGTAGTTGTTTCCGAAGGCGTTTTCTTTAACGTCAAATCCAATCAAAACTATGATTATGTTGTTGCAAACGGAATCGACAGCGCCGCAAAATTTGCAAAAGCAGTTGAAAAAGCAACCGGAGTCGAATCAAGAGAAGCCGTTCTCGGTCATATTCAAAGAGGCGGTTCACCGACTGCAAAAGACCGTCTTATTGCTTCCGAAATGGGATTCTATGCCGTAAATCTTCTCGAAAAAGATATTTATAACAGAGTTGTCGTCGTAAGAGACGGTAAAGTTACGGATCTCGACATACTTGAAGGTCTTAATATGCAGAAGCCCTTCGATGTTGACAGATACAAGATGGCAAACGCACTTAATATATGAAAACCGTCAGATTAAATACAATTAATCCCGCTTTTAATCTCGCTTCAGAAGAATATCTTTTCAAAAGGGCAACTTCCGGTTGCCCTTTATGCGTAATCTGGCAAAACCGTGACAGTATCATAATAGGAGTCAACCAAAACGCTTATGCCGAAACCGATATTGAAAAGGTCAAAAAAGACGACGTTCCGATAATCCGAAGAAAATCCGGAGGCGGTGCCGTATTCCACGACCTGAACAATATTAATTGGACATTGATTACGGATAAAGACAATGCCGAAAAAGACAAGGCCGATTTTCTGCAGGCGATCCTTTCATTTTTGAAGACAAAAGGAATAAACGCTTCTCTTTCCGGCAGAAATGATATCTGCATCGGAGAGAAAAAAATTTCGGGAACTGCTCAGTATTGCGAAAACGGATTCATCCTTTTTCACGGAACATTGCTCTTTAAAGCAAACAGCGAAAAAATCCAATCCCTGTTAACACCAGACAAAGCAAAGCTTGTCAGTAAAGGGATTTCTTCCGTCAAAAGCAGGACAGACGGAATATGCAGTTATCTTAACACTCCGATAAGCATTTTGGAATTTCGCAACGAATTATGTGCATATCTTTCAAACGGTGATGAAATCATACAGCTTGATTCATCAGACTATTCACGGATTTTCGACATTGTAAACAACACATACGGCAATGACGAATGGACTTTCGGCAGAGCTCCGGCGTATGAATTCAACAAAAACGGACATTTTCCGTATGGTAACGTATCGGTTTCTCTGAATATCAAGGACGGACTGATCATTAATGCCTGCTTCACGGGAGATTTCTTCTCCCAAAAGCCTGTTACGGAAATCGAATCCGCTTTATCGGGAATAATCCATTCTCCCGAAAATATTGCCAAATTTGCCGACACCGTTTCGCCGAGCGATTATATAACGGGAATGACAAAAACAGATTTTATCAATCTGATGACATGAGGATTATATGATAAATTGGGACATTGCGCTTAACAACAACAGCTTAATCAAACGACTGACATACGTAAAAAAATTTGCGACACAGGTAAAAGCGGGGAAAATAATTCCCGACAGTGATTTACCCGACGTAAACAATCACATTCACACTTCATATTCTTTTTCACCATACTCACCTTCCCTTGCAGTGGTAAAAGGATGGAAAGCCGGACTTAAAACCGTGGGAATTATGGACCACGATTCGATAAGCGGCGGAAAAGAATTCATAAGCGCGGCACGTATACTCGGGATAGCAGCTACCGTAGGAATTGAATGCCGTGTAAATATGAAAGGAACGCCTTTTGAACACAGAAGGATCAACAATCCCGACCAACAGGGTATTTCTTATGTTTCGATCTACGGAATACCGCACAACGAATTCAAAAGAGTAAACAGTTTTCTCAAACCGATACGTCAGGCACGTGACGTAAGAAACCGTAAAATGGTCGACAACATCAATAAAAAGGTTGTCAGCTGCGGAATCAATATCGACTACGATAATGACGTTTTACCTCTTTCAAAAACAACGGAAGGCGGCGGAGTTACAGAAAGACATCTGCTTTTTGCACTTTCAAAAAAAATAATTGCAAAATACGGCAAAGAAAATGTTGTGCGCATTCTTAAAAATCGGTTGGAAATTCCGCTCTCTTCAAAAGTCGAGGGATATCTTAACGATGTAGATAATCCATTTTATGAATACGATCTTCTCGGAGCATTGAAAAGCAATCTTGTTTCTTCCGTTTACGTTGACGCGGACGAAGAATGCCCGAAATTAGAGGAGTTTCTCCGTTTTTCGGACAAAATCGGAGGCATCAGTGCTTATCCGTATCTCGGAGACGTTGGAGATTCCGTGACCGGAGATAAAAAGCCGCAGAAGTTTGAAGACGATTATCTTGACGAATTATTTGCATATCTGAAGGACGCAGGCATGAGGGCAATAACATATATGCCGTCAAGAAATACAAAAGAGCAGCTGATCCGCGTTCAGTCACTTGCCGATGAAATGGGCTTTTTCAAAATCAGCGGTGAAGATATAAATACACCGAGACAGAATTTTATATGTTACGCACAGAGAGATGAAATGTTTACTCCGCTATACGATGCGGCATGGGCGCTTATCGGGCATGAAACAGCCGCAAGCGAAAACAGAAATAATAATTTTTTCTCTGAAAAAACAATATCTGATTTTCCGGACATGAATGAACGGACAGCATATTTTGCGGAAATAGGAAAAAAATCGGTAAAACCGATCATTTAAAAAAACAAGAAAATAACGGAGAGACTGCATAAGCAACGCAGTCTCTCCGTTTTACTATATATACTACTGATTTCTTGCCACTCCCGTTTTGCGTGCCGCATCGACAACCGCTCCGGCAACGGCAGACGCAACGCCGGCAGTGAGCGGAGACGGAATGATATTATTGACCGACAAATCGGATTCGGGAATAAACGAGGCAAGAGCAAATGACGCGGCAACCTTCATTTCTTCATTGATACATGTTGCCCGGCAATCGAGAGCGCCTCGGAATATCCCCGGAAAAGCCAAAACGTTATTTATCTGATTCGGAAAATCGGAGCGACCCGTTCCGACTATGAATGCTCCGGCTTCTTTTGCGATATCCGGCATTATTTCGGGATTTGGGTTTGCCATTGCAAAAACTATCGGTTTTTTGTTCATGGATTTTATCATTTCCCCGGTTACTATATTCGGAGCGGACACTCCGACAAACACATCCGCTCCTACAAGAGCATCCGCCAAGGTTCCGTGAATACAATTCTCATTCGTATCATTTGCCAATGCTTTATGCGCAGGTGAAAGAGAATCATCGTCTCGAGCCAGAATCCCCTTACGGTCAACCATAACAAGATGACGGACTCCGATATTGAGAAGATGACGTCCGATGGCGGTTCCCGCCGCTCCGGCGCCGTTAATGACAACCGTGACATCGGATATTTTTTTATCTGCCACCTTCAGTGCATTTATAAGAGCCGCAGCCACTACGACCGCAGTTCCGTGCTGATCATCGTGAAATACGGGAATATCGCAAAGCTCCTTAAGCTTTGCTTCAATTTCAAAACAGCGAGGTGCCGAAATATCCTCAAGATTGATTCCACCGAAAGATCCCGAGAGCAGATAGACGGTTCTGACGATTTCATCGGTATCTTTTGATTTTACGCAAAGAGGAAAAGCGTCGATGTCTGCGAACTTTTTAAAAAGGGCGCATTTTCCTTCCATAACCGGCATTCCGGCTTCGGGACCTATATCTCCCAGACCGAGGACAGCCGTTCCGTCCGTAACGACGGCAACGAGGTTACTTCTGCGGGTAAGTTCCCACGATTTATCGTTATTTTTGCTGATTTCAATACACGGTTCGGCAACACCAGGCGTATACGCAAGCGAAAGCTCTTCCGAATTACTTACGGGAACACGGGAAACGACCTCAATCTTGCCCTTCCATTCGTAATGTTTTTTTAATGATTCTTCTCGAATATTCATTTCTTTACCTGCTTTATATCATTTTTTCGGGACAGACATTTGCATCGAACTCATCTGCCGTTAAGTATCCGAGTGAAATGCAACTTTCTTTTAAAGAAAGACCGTCCGCAAAAGCTTTTTTCGCAACTTCAGCCGCCTTGTCGTATCCGATCAGAGGAGAGAGCGCGGTAACGAGCATAAGACTGCTGTTTAAATTTGAGGTCATTTTGTCACGATTTGCTTTTATTCCCATAAGGCAATTTTTATTGAAGGAATCGCAGACGTCCGAAAGGAGACGAACAGACTGAAGATAATTGTAAATAAGAACCGGCATAAAAACATTGAGTTCGAAGTTACCCTGAGAAGCAGCTATACCGATCGCGGTATCATTGCCCATAACCTGAACCGCTACCATTGTAACGGCTTCGCACTGCGTGGGATTGACCTTACCGGGCATAATCGAAGAACCCGGTTCGTTTGCCGGAATCGAAATTTCTCCGAGTCCCAAACGCGGACCGCTTGCGAGCCATCTGACATCATTTGCAATTTTCATCAAATCGGAAGCAAGTGCTTTGTGGGCTCCATGTGAAAATACAAGTTCATCTTTTGACGAAAGCGCATGAAACTTATTTATTGACGGAATAAAGACAGATCCCGTAATATCCGAAAGTTCACGGCAAACACATGAATCAAAATTTTCGGGAGCATTGAGTCCGGTTCCGACTGCCGTTGCGCCGAGTGCTATTTCGCGTAAAGGTTCAAGTGAGATTTTTATCATTTCGCAATCTTTTTCGAGAGAAGAACGCCATCCGCTTATCTCCTGTCCGAACGAAATCGGAACGGCATCCTGAAGATGAGTTCGTCCGCATTTTATTGCGTCGGTGTTTTCGCTTTCGAGACGGGCAAGGGTTGAAATCATTTCCCGAATTGCCGGTAAAAGGCTGCTTTCTACAGAAAGAACCGCCGAAACATGCATCGCAGACGGGAAAGTATCATTTGATGACTGTGACATATTGACATCATCGTTGGGATGAATGATTTTCTCTCCTTTTTGTGAAGTGATATAACCGCATATTACTTCGTTGACATTCATATTCGTTTGTGTGCCGGAACCCGTCTGCCATACGGCAAGAGGAAACTCGGAATCAAGATCACCGTTTATGATTTTACCGGAGGCTTCACAGATCAGACTGCACTTTTCCGCAGTCATGCGGTTTGGCACAAGCTCTGAATTGGCTTTTGCGGCAGCGGCTTTGAGATAACCGAAGGCACGTATTATTTCGGACGGCATTTTTTCGGTTCCGATACGGAAATTGTTAAGACTACGCTGAGTCTGCGCCCCCCAAAGATTATCCGCAGGAACGGAAATCTCCCCCATTGAATCTTTTTCTATACGATAATTCATACAATTCTTCTTTCGACTGTTACTTTTATAAATATGATATTATAAATATAAGAAGATGTCAAGCAAAAAGGACCGCAAAAGCGGTCCTTTCAATATTTCGTGATAGTTATCTGAGATTAAGGAAAAGCTCAAGCATATGTTTGACAAGAGCCTGACCGTTGGACTGAGCGGTGACGAAAAGATTGGGAACGTTATATCTGAAACCCTCGGTCTGCTGAGCAGCGGTAAAGCCTTTACCGTATGCGGCAATGAAGTCGGTGCAGATATTGATCTTTGCGATACCGTGTTGAATAGCTTCTTTCATTTTGTCTTCGGGAGTTCCTGAACCGCCGTGAAGAACGAGAGGAAGCGCAACTTTGTCGGCAATCTTCATAAGACGCGGAATATTGATCTTCGGCGGGAATTTGTAGTGTCCGTGTGAAGTTCCGATGGAAACGGCAAGAACATCAACACCGGTCTGTTCTACAAAATAAGCTGCTTCGTCAGGGTCAGTCTGAAGTCCCATTGCTTCGTCGATGGTAACACCAGCTTCGGCGCCGTCGAGAACACCGAGTTCGGCTTCTACGGTTACGCCGAGAGGATGAGCCATTGCAACGACCTGCTGTGTAAGACGGATATTTTCCTCGAGAGGCTTGCTTGACGCGTCGAGCATAACGGAAGTATACCCGGCATCGAGACAAAGTTTGACTTCGTCGAGAGTTGCGCCGTGATCAAGGTGAAGAGCTACCGGAACTTTTACCGATTCGGCGGCAATTTTTCCGAGAACCGCAAGTTTATCGTATCCGCCTGCGAACGCGCCTTCGTAACAACCGGACTGCAGAATAACAGGTGTGTTGAGTTCTTCTGCGGCTCTTACGATAGCATAAGCGGAATCAAGAGACCAAAATTCGAATGCGCCGATGGCATAACCTTTTTTGCGGGCTTCGACCATCATGTCTTTCATTGGAGCAAGTGACATAATATAATCCTCCGATTAATCAAGTGATATTATAGTTTTTTCTTTGAGAGCCGCTCCTATCTGCATTATGCAGCGAAAAGCGGTTTTATTGCCGATAACGGCAGACTGTTCGGGTGATTTGCCGTTGACTATACCATACATAAATCCTGCCATAAACGCATCTCCGGCACCGGTCGTATCGACAGGACACGCGCAATTTTCGGCAGGAACGTGAATGAACTTATCTGCCGAAATAAATACGCCTTTGCTTCCGGATTTTACTCCGGCAACTTTTACTCCCCTGTTTTTAAGGAATTCTATCTCCGCAACGGGATCATCATCACCTGTAATAAGAACAGCTTCCCGGTGACTGGGAATAAATATATCGGTATACGGAAGCGCGGCTTCTATTCTTTCGAGATATCTGCCGTCGGCAGCCGACGTGGCATCCATTGCCGTGACAACGCCGAGTTTACGCGCGCGACTGAACAAATCGGCAAGCACGTCGCCTTCAAGCGAAGGAAGGGCCATAGAACTTCCGATAAACAAAGCGGCGACAGACTCAAGCATCGCGTCTGTAATTGCAGCCCCGTTGAAAACGGTATTTGCGCCGGACGTAAATATAAAGTGACGTTCCGCATTCGGTTCGCAAATCACGAGACTGGTCGAAGTTCCTTTGTCGGATAAAGCTCTGACACATGAAGTGTCGATGCCTTCTTTACGAAGAACATTTATTAAGAACTGCCCTGCTGCGTCATCGCCTACACATCCCGCCATAGCCACGCTTGCACCGAGTTTTGCCAAATCAACGGCAACATTCATAGCATCTCCGCCGGAATGAAACGTTATGCTGTCGGGATATACGGTATCTTTTGAAAACAAATCCGAAGAAACGGGAATTGCAATAATGTCAGACACCATCAAGCCTGCGGAAAGAACCTGATATTTTTTCATATCGGTATCCCCCTTCGTTAAAAACGGGCGGAGCAACCGCATTTCCAGCGGCTGCCGCCCTGAGTTTCAATAGTATTAATTAAAGATTTGTGTTGGGTTTCATGCCGAGAATATTGATCGGTGAATCGTAACAAATAGTCTTGACATAATCAAGAGCAACCTGCTCGGTATACTGACCCATTTCGATTCTCTGACCGAGGACGTCGGCAAACTGTGTGCGGACGATACGGGATTTAGCATAAAGCCAATCCACGCAGTAAGCATCGGAGAAGAATCCGATAGTTTTGTTTGCAGCGAGCATATCCATACGGTCGCTCATGACTTTGCGGATCATCGGCGGGAAGAAATTGTGCCACCAGTATCCTACGAGACCTGCATTGGGAAGTTCGCGGCAGATCGTGCAGAACTGCTGATCGAGAGCTTCGTTTGCCACATGGAAGAGGAACATACGGTTCGGATGTTCGGACATCATCTTTGCTATTTCAAAGCCTGTTTCCTGATGGAGAATACTTCCTGTTTCGAATGGAAGAGGCTCTGCTCCGAGAGAGAACTGAAGAATGATCTTGGAGCCTCTTTCGTCGAGCATATCCATATATGCGTTCTGAATATAGTTAGCATATATATCACGTTCTTCGGGACCTGCGTTTGCACGGTTTGCAATAGCCTTGTTCATTTCTTCGTCGGTTACTTTACGGCCGAAATGAATATCTGTGGAAAGATGCGAAGCATTTGTTGTGCAAAGATCTTCGGGTGTCTTGTCGCAATAATGTTTGAGAGCAGCCTTAACATCGTCTACGTTTTTGATTTTCTTTGCGAATTTAACGTCGTCGTCGGAAGCCTTTACGGGAATCGGTGAAGAAGCTTCGGGACAGTTCCATGCATGTTCGAGTTCGAGAAGAGCAGCATCCTGTCTTCCCCACTGAGCTCTTGTAAAGAATGACCATTCCTGAGAATATTCGAGAATGTCATCGGCATTCTTGCCGCGACGGGCATACTCGGTCATAACCTTCTGGATTCCGGCTCTGCTGAGGATTTCTCTTTCCCAAACGGGATCACCGGCTCTTTCACGGATCGCTGCGTCAATTTTTTTCCAATTGGATTCATCAACTTCTTCGGTGATACCGTAAAGATCTTTAAGAATTGTGCGAACACCCCAATAGCAACTGGTATTGCGGATATTTTTTACATAAGGGATAGCTCTTTCGAGACGATAATAAGCTTCGTCATCATCCGGCATTTCGGAAAGACGTGCACCGTCGGGGCAACCGCCGCAATAAAGGTCGGAAATGACCATATGATAAAGAAGGACATCGTGCAAGCCTCTTGCGGAAACGTGTCTGGAGTCTACATGGGAATGAGCGTCGAGAAATTTTATATCACAAATTTTCTCGAATAATTCCTGATTTTTCATATAATATTCCTTTCGATAGTGATTTCATATGAAGGAAGACAACGGCAACGCCGTATACTGCCTATTTAATATAATTATATTCATTTATTCTATAAAGTCAATATAAAATCGCAGATAAAACAATAAAATTTACAAACGGACTTTTTACAAAATATTCAATTTTCAGGTATTGCAATCAATCGTTTTTTTTGATATAATACTTAAGCATTTGATAGAATGTATTGGAATTCGACCGTAATGGAGAAGTCGCCTAGCTGGTCGAGGGCGCATGATTGGAAATCATGTAAACGTTAACGCGTTTCGAGGGTTCGAATCCCTCCTTCTCCGCCAACAAAAAAACGT